>JACRLS010000204.1 GCA_016235225.1 Nitrospirota bacterium
CATCTGCCCGCGAATACGCCCCTCGAGATCATCATTCCTGACTCAGAAGAGGACACCAGCCTACTGCGACAAGGACTATTCTTGGCCTCGCTGCCAACCTTGCGGCGCATCTGGCTGAATTCGAGTGACGCCGCCTATGACGACGTATGAGCGCGGCGATGTGATCCTCGCAGCGTTGCCCTTTTCCGATTTATCAGCCATGAAGAAGCGACCCGCCGTGGTCGTCAGCTCCCATCATCCATCCGTAGATCTCTTTCTGCTCCCCATCACCTCACAGACCCAGAGCCTGCAGCCCGGCGAGTTCGTTCTTGCGCAATGGCAAGAAGCCGGCCTTCTGTTCCCAAGCGCCGTCAAGCGAGGCCTGTTCACACTCGAGAAGACCTGTATCACACGTCGCCTCGGGCATCTGGCTCCGCGAGATCTCACCCAACTTGACCAGGCGCTTCGAGATTGGTTGGGCCTATAGCAACTCTGTCCGCCCACTCCTTCGCTCGATACATCGGCACATTCAGTGCGTTTGCCAGACCACGACCAGTTCTGCGATAGTCGCTCGTTGCACGCGCGACGCGTCACGCGTCACGAGCCGTGCTCCTCTACACCATCACCAGCAGATCGCGGTTCGGATCATCGGTCACGACGGCTGAATCCACGACGAAATCGCGCAGCCAAGCCTGGGAACCGGCAAACGTCAACGACGGGCTGTCCTGATCGTCGCCCTCCCCGCCCATTTGCACCGTGAAGCCGGGCCCGCTGACCAGCGATGCCGACGACGTGGAGAGCGAGGCCGAATTGATCGTCAGCTTCAGCGCCGAGCTTTGCGAGGTGCTGAGCGGTGTCCCGCTCCCCTCACCGACCCCACTCCCCTCACTTACTCCTCTCCCCTCAGGGGAGAGGATAGAGGAGAGGGGCGACGACTGAAGGCTGGGGACAGAAACTTCAGACGTGCTGAGTGCTGCGTGCTGAGTGCTGAGTCCGGCGTTGGCGCTCTGTGTCACAGGCGGGAGGAACTGGCTCAGGAACGCGCGAATGGCCATAGCGTCCGTACGGGTCGCGCCGACGCCGATCACCGACCCCACGAGCAGTTCCTCATTGGTCGCTCCGGCCAGGAATCGGGCAATCATCCGCCCGTCCTTGAAGGGATCCAGCCGTCCATCGTTATCCACGTCCAGCATCATGGGGGTGGCTTGTCGGGCCGCACTGAGCAGATCGCGTATCCCAAGGACGGAGGTACGCAAGGCGGTCGACGACAAGGTGGTTCCCGCGAGCAACTGCGAATCCGGCACTCTCGCCAAATCCCGCAGAATCAGCCGCGCGTCGGTGGCATTGGCCACGCCGTCGCCGTCGACATCCAGATCCGGCGTGCGCACCGTGACCTGCAAATTCTGGGTCGCCTCAAGGCCGGCCTGATCCGCCACAATTACCGGGATGAGATACGTCTGCGGTCCCTGGTCGGCCGTGGGATCCCAGGTAAAGAACCCGCTCGTGGAACTGATCCGGGCGCCTGTCGGCGCACCGGCCCCCAAGCTGTACGTCAGCGTGTCGTCCGGGCCGTTTGGATCGGTCCCCAGCGGCCCGAGTGCCACAGTGAATCGCTGCGTCTCCACCGTGCTCTGGGCCGTAAAGGCGTTCCACAGAGGACCTTGATTCTGGAGTACCCGGAGCGGGAGCGTGTCCGGGGTGATAGCCTCACCGTCACCGGCGGTGACGAGAATTCCATAGTCGCCGAGACCGGTGAACGTGTGCGTCCGGGAGAACGTGCCATCGGAGGCCAGCGTCAGCGCTTCCACCGGCGAGCCGTCTTTCCAATCGACGGTCACAGAGAGCGGATCGAACACCCCGGGGTCAGTCACCGCGCCGGACAGCGTCACCGTTCCCTGCTGAAGCAGCACGGTTCGCGACAAGGCCAACGCCGTGAACACCGGTGAGACATTCGTCACGTCCAAATTGACCGTCAACGGGCCGGTCTGCGCACCAAAGCGATCAGTGACCACCACAGTGGCAGTGTGGAGGGAATTGTGTAGGAATACGGTCTGGAGCTGGAAGGTTTGGGTCGTCTGGTTTACCGTGAGAGGAACCGGGGCACTGCCGTCATAACTGACCGTGGCCGTCCACTGATCGGCAGCCACGTCAAGATTGGTCAAGTCCACAAAGCTGCCCGTGGCCGTATAGAGTTGCCCCTCGGCCACCGACGTGGGACCCACCACCCCCAGGCTGGCGGGAGCGAGATTCGCCACGGTCATCGAACGGGTTACTGACTGGCTGCCCAGACCATCGGACACGGTCGCCGTGATCGTGTAGACCCCCGGCGTCGCATAGGTGTGCGCCAAGCCGTCTGCTGACTCGATCAACAGGTCATTGGCGACCAGGTTCAAGGTCGACGTCCCTTCCCCTGTCCCCCAATTGATTGTGATCGTATGGGCATCCTGCGTTCCGGGGTCAACGATCGCCCCCGTGACCGTCACGCTGTTGCCTTCCACAATGGTGGCGGCGCTCAGATTGAGGGCGCTGAAGGTCGGTGCAACGTTGGCGACGGTGACCAGGAACGAATCCTGGACATCCGGGCTGTCACCGTCATTCAACTTGACCGTGACCGTATAGGACCCTTCATTGGCATACAGATCGCTCAAGGGGATGGTCTTGCCGGTGAGCGGCAGCAGCTGGAAGCCGGCCCCATCGCCATAATTCACCATCGCGGTCCAGATATCCGCACCCGGGTCCACAAAAGTCACAGAGCGCGAGAGTGTGCTCCCCTCATTGAGCGTCACATCGGCGCCAAGCTCAAAGACCGGCGCCACATTAAGCACCGTCACGACGACCTGATCCGACCCTGTGCCGCCCGGATCGCCATCGGCCACAATGAGCGAGGCGGTATACGCCCCCTCGTCGGTCGGCGTGAAGGTGTACGTGGTGCTGGTCCCCCCAGGCAACACCTGGCCGTTGGTCGCAACAAGGGACCAGGCATACGTCAAGGGATCGGCCGTCCCTGCCGGATCAGTCACCAGGCTGGAGAGCGTGACGATGTCCCCCTCGAAGACCGTGATGTCGCCGCCGACATTCACCGCGGGCGCAACATTGGCCACTGTCAGAGGCAGTACAACCTCAGAAGAAGGCGCTCCATCCTTATCTGTGACCGTGAGCTTGACGGTGTACGTCCCGTTATCGACTGGCGTGAAAGTCACGGTCGGGCTGGCGCTATGCGGAATCACTTGCCCAGTACTCGCCGTCACCGACCACGCATAGGTTGCCCCTGCCGTACCATCCGCATCAGTAAAAGTGGTGATTAGGGTGACGGGATCGCCTTCTTTGAGCGTGCCCGACGGGACAATCGTCACGTTCTGTGGCGGGACGTTGTTGACCGTGACCAGGAAGGAATCAGTGGCTTCGGCGCCATCGCCATCGTTGATCTTCACCGTCACCGTGTACGGTGTGGGCCGGTTGTCCGCATAGACATGATTCAGCGTGAAGGTCTTGCCGGACAGTTCACTGGCCGGAATGGTGAGCACCGTCGAACCATCGCCATAATCTACCTGAGCCGCCCAGGTATCGGAGCCGGGATCGGTGAACGTGATTACTCGGCCAACAAACGTCGTCCCTTCGATGATCGTCTCATTGCCACCAAGTTCGAAGCTCGGCGCGACGTTCTTGACGAACACTGACGCCGAATCGGTGAGGATGGTGCTCCCATCCACTAGCGTCAACGTCACGATGTACTCTTCCTCCACAGTCATGGCGTTATCGAGCGGCGTGAATCTGAACGTGGGGGACGTGGATAGGGTATCCATCGGCGTCCCGGCATCCACCGTAAAGGGCCGGCCGTTCTTCGCCGTCACATGCCAGGCATAGCTTGGTGTGCTCGGCGTGCTATCCGGATCGCGGAACGTCGCGGTGAACGTCTGCTGCGTCCCTTCGGCCACGCGCCGATCCGGCCCCGCATCGGCGACGTGGAGATTGCCGAGGTTCTGCCCTACTAAAACGGATCCCACGGGGACAAATGCAGTCTGCGTGCCGGCAGGGTGGATCGACATGCGCCAGAGCTCTCTGCCGACCACCCCGTTGTCGGCAGAAAAATACAAAGCATTGTTCAATGCAAACAGCTCAGCCGGCTCCGAGCCTTGATTCACATTCAAATTGGCTACCAGCGAAGCACTGCTGCCGTTGTACTGCCACAGTTCACCGTCATTTCCTAGGTCTGCACCCGCCCTGAA
>JACRLS010000046.1:0-4023 GCA_016235225.1 Nitrospirota bacterium
CCCCGGCCACTATTTTTGGTATTATCGTCCCCTGACCACGGACCCCCGACCACCTGACTCCACGTGACACGACCATTCCTGCCCGCCGGAAAGCTCCCGTCCGCATTGCTGCGTCGTCTCCTCACGTCTGTGCCGAAGGGGCGGCGTGATCCGACCGTCTTGGTGGGGCCCGGCAACGGGCTCGACGCGGCCGCGATCCGACTGGGTTCACACCGGCTGGTCCTCAAGACCGATCCCATCACGTTCCTTGCCGAAGATCTTGGGCTCTATGCGCTCACGATCAATGCCAACGATCTGGCCACGATGGGCGCGCGGCCGCGCTGGTTCCTGGCGACCCTGTTGCTCCCCGCCGGCCTCACGTCCGCACCCGATGTCTCTCGCTTGTTCTCGCAACTGGGGATGGCGTGTCGGCGTCTTCGGGTCACGCTCTGCGGCGGCCATACGGAGATCACGGATGCCGTGACGCGGCCGGTCATCGTCGGCTGTCTGCTCGGCGACTGTCCGAAGGGCCGGTTGATCACCACCGCCGGTGCGCAGGTGGGAGACGCGCTGCTGCTGACCAAGGGGATTCCGATCGAGGCGGTCTCCATCCTTGGCCGAGTGCGGAGCCGGGACTTGCGCCGTCGCTATTCCGCCCGGTTCGTGGCGCGGTGTCGGAACTTTCTGGAGCACCCAGGCATCAGCATCGCCCGTGATGCGCAGATTGCGCTGGCCGCCGGGGGCGTGCATGCCATGCACGATCCGACCGAAGGCGGTCTGAGCGCGGCCCTCTACGAGCTGGCCGATGCCGCCGGTGTCGGGGTGCTGGTCGAGCACCGGGCGATTCGAATCCTGCCGGAGGGGGCGCGGCTCTGCGCGGATTTCGGCCTGGACCCGCTGGGCGCGGTCGCGTCGGGCGCCTTGCTCATCAGCGCCGATCCGCGGTTCGAGCGCCGGATCCTGGGTCGGCTTGCCGATGCCGGCGTCGCCGCCGCGCGGATCGGCACGGTGGGGCCGGCCCGACAGGGATGTCGGCTTCGCGCGGCGGATGGCCGCGTTCGCCCGATCCCCCGTTTCGCCGTGGATGAAATCGCCCGGCTGTTCGCGACTCGTCACGGGCGAGCCGGCGCGGGATCCTCTCACGGGGCGTGAGGGTCTGTCGGGAGAATACGCGTTGAACATTTTTTCGGAAAGGGGTACAACGGCTCCTGCCGGAGAATGGTTGATGTTCTGACCGGAACCGATGGACCCGTATTACCAGAACCCGGAAGAGACCTACCGCGCCTATCAGAAATTTCTCAGAAAGAGTGATCTCCCCAAGGCCCATCGTTGTCTCAATCGGCTGCTGAAAGACTTTCCGAACGATCACGCCCTGTTGCAAGCGATGATCGACCTCGCTCTCGGTCGAATGGACAATCCGAAGCTTGCCCGCCCATGGGTGATGAAGCGGGTTCAACTCACCTCTTCCTGGGATGACTACGCGCTCTTAAGCCGGATCGAGGCCAAGATCGGAGAGTCGGCCAAGGCTAAGGCCTACCTTCGCCTTGCCGAGAAACTTCAGAAGAAACAACGTGGGGCCCTCCACGCCGGCGCGGACGCCAAGGCGATCCTCAGCCATGCCGGAGACGTGTTGAAGCTGGAAGAGTACAACCGCTGGGTCAGGGGGATAGGCTCATCGGACGGAACGGGTGCGGTAAAAGAGCGCGGCCAGCTCGAGCAGAAAAATCCTGCCTCCCTCTCTTCCCCAAAGAAAGAACGCATCTCTCCCGCTGAGCAAGC
Source organism: Nitrospirota bacterium (assembly GCA_016235225.1). Lineage (GTDB taxonomy): Bacteria > Nitrospirota > Nitrospiria > Nitrospirales > Nitrospiraceae > RSF151. Next base: position 1,759 of record JACRLS010000046.1, read on the forward strand.
GACTCCCTCGCCGGGTCCTATCGTTCACGAGACTCCTCCCTCGTCCTATTCGATTCCGGTCCGATTCGAGCCCTGTGATCCCGCGGCCGCCGCCGCGATGGTTCAGACTCGTTCCACACTCAAGGAATGCCGATTGCGAATGGAATATGCCGCCCTCGATGTTCAGCGAGGGTTCGACGATCTGCTCTGTCTCGGGGCGATCAAGGGGATCGAGCACTATTGGTATCAGGTGGAGACGGTCAAGAAGGTCTTGAAATATTTTCATGGCCGCGCCCTCCTTGCCGACGAGGTGGGGCTTGGGAAGACGATCGAGGTCGGGATGCTGATCAAGGAGTACCTTCTCCGAGGAATGGTCCAGAACATTCTGATCTTGACGCCGGCTCCCCTCGTCTCCCAGTGGCGGGAGGAGATGGAGCAGAAGTTCTCGATCCCCTTCGTCACCACGGAAGATCCCCTCTTTCACACCGATCCGGAACAATTCTGGAAGCGCCGCTTCATCATCGCCTCCATTCACACGGCGAAGGGGAGCAAGCACGCCGCGCGGGTCGTCACTGAATGGTACGACCTCGTGGTCGTCGATGAAGCCCACCACCTGAGGAACCGGAACACCCTCGTCTGGAAGCTGGTGAACGAGATCAGGAAACGCTTCATCTTTCTTCTCACCGCCACCCCCGTCCAAAACGACCTGATCGAGCTCTTCAACCTCATCACGCTGCTGAAGCCCGGCCAGTTCAAGACCGAGAAGCTCTTCAAGAAGGAATATCTGGAACGGGGCGACCCGAGGGCGCCGGCGAACCAGGATCGGTTGCGCGAACTCCTCCGCGATGTGATGATCCGGAACACCCGAAGCGCCATTGACTTGAAGCTTCCAAAACGGTTCGCCGCCACGCTGCGGCTGACGCCGACCGAAGGGGAACGCCGGATCTACGAAGGACTCACCAGCCTCGCCCGCGAGCGCGCCGAGGCCCTTCGCACACCGATCCTCCAAATCCTGTTGCGGGAAGCCGGCAGCTCCCCGCACGCCTTGACGCACACTCTCCTGACTCTCCGGTCGAAGGAGGGGATCGCCGTCGATCCGATTCTGGAGAGCATCGCCGGTTTGGGCGAGACCAGCAAAGAACAGGCCCTCCTCGAACTCTTGCGGAAGAATCCGGGCGAAAAGACCATCCTCTTCGCCCAGTACCTCAAGAGCCTTGACGCGATCGCCGCTCTCCTCGAGAAGCAGGGGTTTCCCTTTGTGACCTTCCGGGGGGACCTGACTGCGTGGGAGAAGAATGACGCGATCCGGCGGTTCCGGGACGAGGTTCCGATCCTGCTGTCGACCGAGTCGGGGGGCGAAGGACGCAATCTCCAATTCTGCCGCACCCTGATCAACTTCGATCTCCCCTGGAATCCGATGCGGATCGAACAGCGGATCGGGAGGCTTCACCGGATCGGGCAGACGCGGGACGTGTTCATCTTCAACCTGTCGGTGACAGGAACCCTCGAAGACCATCTCCTCGAGATCCTGGACGGCAAGATCAACATGTTCGAGATGGTGATCGGCGAGATCGAGCCGATCCTCGGCTACCTGCAGGAGGGCAAGGAATTCGAGGAGATCATCATGGAGATCTGGCTCAGAAGCCGCACGCAGGAGGAGGCGAGATCCGGTTTCGAGAGTCTCGGCCATGAGATGGTGAAGGCGAAGACCGCCTATCAGGAGTCGAAGGAGCTTGACCGCGCGATCTTCGGGGAGGAGTACGAGGCGTGAAGAGCCTGTTCGATTTTACCGCCGATCTCCTGAGCCAGAGTGGCGCCCTGGTGGAGCACATCGCCGACGACCTGGAGGCGCTGCTTCCGGACCATGCCGCCAGGGTGTTGGAGCTTCCGGAGCATGCGCGCTTCACCTTTTCCGCGGAAGGGTCAGAAGGGGCCCTGGTTTCCTATGATTCAGAGCTGTTCAAGAGGATGGGAGCGCTCCTTGGCGCGCGCGGGCAATTCTCCGTGGTCGCCTTGCCCGCCTCTCCGATCCGTTTCGAGAAGCTGGGAGAGCGGCTTTCCGAGAAGGTGCTCTTGCAGAATGCCGTGTTCGATCTGGAACGGACGGCGGAGGAATCGCTCTCCTATCTCCTGACGTGTTTCAGGTATACCGCTCGTTCGGATGAGAGACAGGAGGGGATCGGCGCATTGCTGATCAATGAGCGCAACCTGTCCGTCCGGCCCTTCGACATGGAGCAGCTCGACCTGCTCGAAGACATCACGGAAGGCTCGATGGAGGGGAGCCGG
>JACRLS010000046.1:4052-5091 GCA_016235225.1 Nitrospirota bacterium
AGCCTCTCCGATTTTAGCAAGAGCTTGGAGCGACGGCTCAACCGAGATATCGCGCGAGTGCGCCAGTATTACCAGACGTTGGCCGAGGAAGCGATGCGGATTGCCGCCAAGAAAGCTGCCGGCGGCGAGGATCGCGACAAAGCGCAACGCAAGATCGAGGCGATCGAAACGGAACGGACGTGGAAGATCCAGGACCTGGTCGCCAAATACCGCCTCACCCTCCAGACAGAGCCGATTGCCTTGGTTCGAATCGAGACGAAGGCGCCGATCTTCTGGTTGGCTCTCAAGCGGCGGAAGGGGAGGCGCTCGTTCCCCTTGACCTATAATCCTCTCGTGAAGGCACTCGATCCCTTTCCCTGCGAGGGCTGTTTCTATCCGAAAAAGGCGCCCTTCGTGTGCGATGACCGGCTCCACCTCGTCTGTCCCGGCTGTTTCGCGGCCTGCCCACAGTGCGGCAAAGAGATCTGCCGAGCCTGCCGTCCGCGCGGGTGTCCCAAATGCAAGCCGGAACCGGAGAGAGGTCGGGCCGTAAGGGAGAAGGGAGAGACAGGCCCCTGATGCGGCGCTGTCAGGTCAGGATATCGGCGGTTTGGGCTGAGCGCCGTCGATCTCGGCGACAGGATCTGGGGTCCCGCATGAAGCCCGGCGGCACCCCGAAGAAAAGTAGGGGACCAGGAAAAGGGGACATTCTGAATTATTGGGCGAGCCCAGATGAAGAGATCCGACAGGAGAAGTCCGGTAGGACAATAATCATCTCGGGGACTAGCAGGCTGCCGAAAAACTCGGTGTTTGCACAATACGCCGCTCTCATCTCACGTGTGGCGCCGGCGTCAGAGTAGCCCGCAGGATGCGCAAAAAGGCCGTAGGCTTCTTATCGTCTTCTTGCCCCACAGAGCTTCCGGTGGAGACCGCGGTCGAGACTCCGTTGTCCGGCAAGAAGAGAAGCCGGCTGCAGGCCCTTGGTCTATTTCAGCAGCGTCCCCAGGAGCGATTTCACCTGATCGCCGCCGGCTTTGCCGGCCACGTCGCCCATCACGCC
>JACRLS010000217.1 GCA_016235225.1 Nitrospirota bacterium
GCGTCATAGGGCCGCAGGCCCTGTCCGTTCCCTCCGGCCTGCTGCCGGCGCAGGCGTCGGTAGTTGAGCGCGGTCTCGGACCGGTGGTGCCCGTCGGCGATGAAGAGCGGCTTGCTGGCCATGGCGGCGGTGAGCTGGGACAGGGTCGCGTCATCGGTGATGGTCCAGAGGCGTTGGCGGCACCCGACGTCATCGGTAAAGTCGATCCGTGGCGCGACGTTCATGGCCTGACCGACGATGCCAAGGATGGCACCCTCCGGATCCGAAAACAGCGAAAAGATGCAACTGAAGTTCGACGCGCAGGCCTCCATGAGATTCAGCCGGTCGCTCTTGGCGGCGGCCCGGGTGTTCTCATGCGGATAGATTTTCCCGGTGCCGAATTCCTCCAGCTTGACGGTCGACACGAATCCCTTCAGCACGCGGGTGCCGCTCCCCAGGTATCCGGATGGGGTGGCGTACTCGATGGCATAGGGGTAGATGGCGGGCGTGGCGTCACGTTGGAGCACCCCGCCGGCCAGCCAGCTCTTGAGTGTGCCGGCGGCCCGGGAATATTTGTTGTTCCCTGGGGCGTCGCCCGGTTGATCCAGACCGAGCTCGAGGCGGATGACGTTATAGGGGTGGCGGGCATGCAGAGCCTGTTGAAACGTGGCGTCGATGACATCGTAGGGAGGCGCAACCACCCGCTCGATGTCCTTCTTGAGAATGTCGCCATTATAAAGTACGCCGTTGAATGGAATGAGATGGGCCACAGTCATTAGTCCCCTGTGATGGTTGAAGAGTCGGTCGTGGTGATGCGAAGAGGTCGGGAAGGCATGCGGCTCAGCGGTCGCGATTCACCATGTAATCGGCGACGACCGACAGCGCGCGTTTGGGCGTCGAATCTTCGAACACCGAAAGATCGCGGGCGGCGGCCTGCACGAAGGCGTGGGCGCGCTCGAGGGCATAGGCGATGGACCCATACTCCCGCATCAGACCGATGAGACGCCGGAGGTCCTCGTCCGTCAATGAGCGGGTCTCCATCCGCTCCGTGATGCGCTGACGGTCCTGCGCCGAGCAGTGTTGCAGCAGGTGGAGTAAGGGCAGCGTCGTTTTGCCCTGCCGAAGATCCTGCCCCAGCGCCTTGCCCAGCCGTTCACCATCGGCGGTGTAGTCGAGCGTATCGTCCGCGAGCTGAAACGCGATACCCAAGTGCTGGCCGAATCGATAGAGTACGGCCTGGAGCTCCGGCGGCGCGTCGCCGACGATGGCGCCGATGGCACAGGACGCAGCGATCAGGCCGGCCGTCTTGTATTCGAGGATGCGCAGGTATTCCGACTCGGCGATCATCGGATTGCCGTTGTAATACAGTTGGAGGACTTCCCCTTCGGCCATCTTCCGGCAGGCTTCCGAGAGGACTTCGTTGATGCGTTGGTTGCGGAAGTCCACGATGCGGCAGATCGCCCGCGAGTAGAGGTAGTCGCCCACCAGAATGCTGATCTGATTGCCCCACATTTTTCGGGCGGCCTGCTGGCCGCGGCGAATGTCGGCATCGTCGACGACATCGTCGTGCAGCAGTGTGGCGGTGTGGATGTATTCGACGACGCTCCCGAGGACCCAATGCTCATGGCCTTGGTAGCCGCAGAGACGGGCGGAGAGGATCAAGAGCAGAGGGCGGATGCGCTTGCCGCCGCTGCTCAGGATGTGGGCGGCGACGGTGTTGACGAGGGCGACGCTGGAGTCGAGGTGTTTCCGGACCTGGTCGTCCACGCCCTGCAATTCGGGCCCGTAGGCGTCCCACACATCGGTCATAGTGTGCGGACTCAGGATGGCAGGTCCGTTGGGCATGCGGGGGATAGTAGGCGACGCGGCGCATTTGTGTCAAGGCAAGCCCGTGCGGTTGAGTGCGCGACGCGCTGTGGTCGGTGACAAGGTGCAATCAACCACGTCCGCGTCCGACAGCGTTGACAGGCTCGGGCCGCTTCCAGTAATCTAAGACCTTGATTCTGTTGGGAACTTTGAAACCTGCCTCTTCCAGCCGCGGCCACGGCTGACTGCGGGCCCGCTCCCCGACGGCGGGGCGCCGTATGCAGGATCTGACAAAAGGAATCGTGACATGACCAGCGAGATGAAGGTGCCGGGACTGCCTCCCAAGCAGGGGCTCTACGATCCTGCACGGGCGACGGCGCGGGGATTCTCCTCCAGATTCCCCATGAATTTCTCAATCGCGCGGCGGCGGATCTGCGCATCAAACTGCCCAATGCAGGGGAGTATGGCGTGGGGATGGTGTTTCTCCCGCCGATCGCGGATGCGCGCAAGCAGTGTGAGACGCTGTTCGAGCGGGTGCTCAAGGAAGAAGGTATTCGCCTCCTGGGCTGGCGGGACGTGCCGGTCAAGAGCGATGCTATCGGCACCCAGGCGAGACGAACCGAGCCGGCCATCCGACAAATCTTCATCGCGCGGGACATCCTGAACGAGGGGCAGTTTGAGCGGAAGCTCTACGTGGTTCGGAAGCGGGTCGAGCACGCGACCCGCGAATCCGCGATCGAGGGGAGAGAGTACTTCTTCATCCCCAGCCTGTCCGGCAACACCATCGTGTATAAGGGGCTGCTGCTGCCGCACCAGATGCGGCAATACTACCAGGACCTGGCCGATGGGAGCGTGAAGAGCGCGCTGGCGATGGTCCACTCGCGGTTCAGCACGAATACCTTTCCGACCTGGCCCTTGGCGCATCCCTATCGGTTCCTCTGCCACAACGGCGAGATCAATACGCTGAAGGGGAACGTGAATTGGATGCGGGCGCGCCAGGGCCGGTTGAACTCGGATCTCTTCGGCGACGATATTCCGAAGTTGTTCCCCATCGTCTATGAGCATCAGAGCGATTCGGCCTGTCTCGACAACGCCCTGGAATTCCTCCTGCTCGGCGGGCGCTCGCTGCCCCATGCGATGATGATGCTGATCCCGGAGCCGTGGGTGGGGAATCCGCAGATGGACCTCGACCGGCGTGGGTTCTACGAATACCACGCGGCGATGATGGAGCCGTGGGACGGTCCGGCGGCGGTCTGCTTTACGGACGGCAAGCTGATCGGGGCCACGCTGGATCGGAATGGCCTGCGACCCTGCCGGTATCAGGTCACCACGGACGATCTGGTCGTGCTGGCCTCCGAAGCCGGCGTGCTGCCGGCCGATGTGAAGGACATCAGGCAGAAGGGCCGGCTCCAACCGGGGCGCATGTTTCTGGTCGACACCGCGCAAGGGCGGATCATCGACGATGAAGAGATCAAATCGGACATTACACGCCGCAAGCCCTTCCGGACGTGGGTCACGCAATATCGTATCTCCCTGGACGAGCTGCCGGAGCCGACGAATGTGCCGCAGCCTGATCATCCCACCATCCGCTTGCGGCAGCAGGCCTTCGGCTACACGGTGGAAGAGCTGAAGATGGTCATCACCCCGATGGTGGTCACGGGCGAGGAGCCGGTGTCCTCTATGGGGACGGATACGCCGCTGGCCGTGCTCTCCGAGCGTCCTCAGCTCCTGTTCAAGTACTTCAAGCAGCTGTTCGCGCAGGTAACCAATCCCCCGATCGACCCGATCCGCGAAGAGTTGGTGATGTCGCTGGTGACGAGCATCGGGCCGAAGCCGAATCTCATGGACGAGGCCCCGGAGTCCTGCCGGCGGATTCGCGTGAAGCAGCCGATCCTCACCAATGCCGATCTGCAGAAGATTCGGGAATTGGCTGATCCGCACTTCCGCAGCAAGACGCTCCGGATGTTGTTCCGCGTGGCGGAAGGACCGGATGGGCTCGGAGCCGCAGTGGACGGGCTCTGTCGGCAGGCCTCGCAGGCCATTCGTGAGGGATACAAATTCCTGATCCTGAGCGACCGTGGCGTGAACGGGGAATGGGCGCCGATCCCGAGTCTGCTCGGCATCGCCGCGGTGCATCACCACCTGGTGCGCGAGTGCACCAGAACGGAAGTGGGGCTGATCCTGGAAACGGGGGAACCGCGGGACGTCCACCACTTCGCCTGTCTCATCGGCTACGGCGCGGGCACCATCAATCCCTACCTCGTATTCGAGTCGGTGGTGGATATGGAGCGTGACGGCTATCTGCCGGAAGGGATCGACGCGCCGACCGCGGAGACCAAGTTCATCAAGGCCATCAATAAGGGCCTGCTGAAGATTTTCTCGAAGATGGGCATCTCGACCGTGCAGTCCTACTGCGGCGCGCAGATCTTCGAGGCGATCGGGCTGGATCGCCCGCTCGTCGATCGGTATTTCACGGGGACGCCCTCGCGGATCGGCGGCATCAGCATCCGCGAGATCGGCGAGGAAACGTTGCGCCGCCATGCGCAGGCCTATCAGCCGGCGCCGATCCGCCAATTGGAATTCGGCGGAGAAATTCATTACCGCGTGCAGGGGGAGCATCACAACTGGAATCCCGACACCATCTACAAGCTCCAGCACGCGACGAAAAGCAACAGCTACCAGACCTTCAAGGAGTTCTCGGCGTTGGTGAACGACGAGAGCCGGCGCCGTTCCAACATCCGCGGCCTGCTCGATTTCAAGCCATCGCCCGAGCCGGTCCCGCTCAACGACGTGGAACCGGTGACGGAAATCGTGAAGCGATTCACCACGGGCGCCATGTCGTTCGGGGCGATCAGCAAGGAAGCGCACGAAACCCTGGCGATTGCGATGAACCGCATCGGTGGGAAGAGCAACACCGGCGAAGGCGGCGAGGATCCGGAACGGTTCCTGCCCTTGCCCAACGGTGATTCGAAGAACAGCGCGATCAAGCAGGTGGCCTCCGCTCGGTTCGGCGTCACCAGCGATTATCTGGTCCACGCGCGCGAGTTGCAGATCAAGATGGCTCAGGGGGCCAAGCCGGGCGAAGGCGGGCAGTTGCCGGGGCACAAGGTGGATGAGATTATCGCGCGCCTGCGCTTTGCCACGCCCGGCGTGCAGTTGATCTCGCCGCCGCCGCACCACGACATCTATTCGATTGAAGATCTGGCCCAATTGATCTTCGATCTGAAGAATTCGAATCCGACCCCCGAGGTGTCCGTCAAGCTGGTGTCGGAAGTCGGTGTCGGCACGGTCGCCGCCGGTGTCGCCAAGGCGAAGGCGGACAAGGTGTTGATCAGCGGCGACAGCGGAGGGACCGGGGCCTCGCCGCTCTCCTCCATCAAATATGCCGGCATTCCCTGGGAACTGGGGTTGGCCGAAACGCATCAGACTCTGGTCCTCAACGATTTGCGGGGCCGCATCCGGGTCGAAACGGACGGGCAGCTGAAAACCGGGCGGGACGTGGTCATCGCCACGCTCTTGGGCGCGGAGGAGTTTGGCTTCTCCACGGCGCCTCTGATCGTCGAGGGCTGCATCATGATGCGGAAG
>JACRLS010000218.1:0-2516 GCA_016235225.1 Nitrospirota bacterium
GTGTTTTGTTGCGCGCCCCCGAGTTCCAGCTTGGTGATGATATGGCAGACCGTGTGCGGCGTCATTGCATCTCTTGCGTCATTGCGGCTCGGCGTTCGGACGGGGACAGACACCTCGTCACGCCTGAGGGGGACAGGCACCGGCCAAAGGGCCGGAGCCAGTCCCTGACAACCGTTCCGCCAGGGCTTTGCCCTGCGCGATCGCATCTTCCATGGATGTGTGTTCCCACCGGCCATAGCGACCGACGGAGTAGATACCCCGCCCCTCCAACTCAGAGAGAATGGACGGAATCGCCCGCCTCCGGTGTTTGTCGAACAACACGTAGGCATATCGGATGTCCCGGATGTCCGTGCAGACGATCTCATCCGACGGCTGGAGAATGCCGGCCTGCTCCAGTCCCGCGCGAATGCGGCGAAGCAGTTCAGTCGGTGCCACCGCCTCCGTCGGCTGGTGGGAGATTTCCACATACATCGAGCTACAGCCGGCCGGACCAAGGCTCGGCGAAAAGTTCATGGGGAACCCGACCCGGTAGAAGGGATAGCCCGGCTCCGGGAAATAGATCCAGTGTTTGTCGTCGATTCGCTCGCGGGCGATCCCCAGATTGACGTTGTACACCGACACGCACCGAAGCCCACGGGCCGCCTCGTGAATCTCCGCCGGCAAATCCGTACATCGCCGTACCAGCTCAGGGACCGGAATCGTGGACACGAGCGACTGATAGTGCTCGACCCGGCCATCCTGGAAGACGGCCTTCCGGCGCCGCGTGTCGACCTCGATCAGTTCACAGCCATAGGTCGGTGCGGAGACATGCGCAAGCAATGCGTTGGGCAAGGCGCCAGGAGGGGTTGTACCCGAAGGCCTTGTCCTTGATCCCCAAGGCCCCATTCACCACATCCTTCACATCCGGCTTCGGCACCAGCCAGGAGACCCAGTCGGAAGTCAGTTCCTCGAGTGAGACTTGCCACAGTTTCTCGTTGAAGGGCACCATGAAGTGCTTGGCGATGCCTTCGCCGAGGTTCTCCAGAATCCACTGCTTGAAGGACCGGTCACCCGATGGGACCGACGTCGTGGATGGAGCCAGCGTGGCGATGAAGCCCATCAGGCAGTCCCGCACCACCTCGGGCGGCAACCCGTACGTATTCACCTGAAAGGGATACTCCGTGTAGGTCCGGTGCGAGGAGATATAGGAGCGGCGGCCGTGGCGGTCCAACTTCCCGGCCATGAGACCCTCCACCAACTCCTTGATGACCGGCTGCCGGAAGTGGAGCAGGTGCCCCGTGAAGTCGAACGTGAAGCCGTCTTTCTGATACGACCGGCAGAGTCCCCCGGCTTCTTTCTCCTTTTCGTAGAGGCGATAGACCGGTCCGCGCAGATGGTAGGCGGTGCTCAGCCCGGCAAGCCCTGCTCCCACGATCAGAATCATCAGTGCCCGTCGCCTCCCTCTTGCGCCACCGCCTCACGAAGCACGGGCGCCGTGGCCCGACGGACCTCCACTCGCTGCAACAGGAATGTCAGCGCCACGAAGACTCCACTCGTGAGCCCGATCAGAATGAGCGCCGTCCGCTCGTCGACCGACATGACGGTCAGCCCGACCCCGCCCATCACCGCACCGCCTACATAGCTGACGACCACGACCTGCGGGACAGTCATCCCCCAGTGCCGCAGGCGGATCGCCATGTGATCGGGGCTCCCTATGAGAATCGGCAGGCCGCGGAGAAAGCGAATGTACATCACGAACAGCGTGTCGAAGATCGGAACCCCCAGAATCAGGACCGGCGTGATGAGCGCGACTTGATGGCTGCCGCGGTACTGGCCGATCATCGCCAAGGCTCCCAGCATCAGACCCAGAAAGAGCGATCCCGCATCCCCCATATAGATTTTCGCCGGGTGAAAGTTATGGCGAAGGAAACCCAGGAGACTGCCGGCCAGGGCCGTCAGCATGAAGGCGATCGTGGTGTCGCCGTTCATCAGCGCCACCGCCAAAAGAAACACGGCGCTGACCAGCCCCACCCCTGCGGAGAGTCCATCCATGATGTCGAGCAAGTTAAAGGCGTTGATGAGCCCGATCATCCAGAACACCGTCAGCGCCAGGTCCACCCACTCAGGCAAAGCGGCGATCTCAATCCGAATGCCGCTTTTGATCAGCACGAAGACCGCCAAGAATTGCCCCGCCAGCTTGGTCCCCGGAGAGAGAACCCCGAAATCATCGATGAGTCCCAACATCATGACGAGCGTGCCCGCCAGCACAATGCCCAGCACGTCATGGCGGAATTCGAACGTGAAGGCCAGACTGACCAGAAAGGCCAGGTAGACGGCCAGCCCGCCGAGATAGGGCACTGGGTCCCGCTGATTCTTCAGACAGCCGTCAGGGCGATCGACGATCCCGTACTTCAAGGCGGCGCGACGGGCCAGCCCGACGCCGTACAGCGACAGGACGAAGGCCAGGCCGAATGTCAGCCCCAGCAGAATCATGCGGCTTTCACCTTGGCGCCGGGGACAGCGCCGCTCGCCCGCAC
>JACRLS010000218.1:2587-5284 GCA_016235225.1 Nitrospirota bacterium
CAATGCTCCAGAGCTGCCGGCTCCGGTCCTGCTTGCCCTCCATGTGCTCTTTGACATACCGCTTGACTCCGGCCTGATTGAACAGACCCGGGGGTCCTTCCGTTCGCACCACATCCATCACGAAATCCTTCATCGGCCCCCGCATCCACTGCGCGAGTGGTACGTCGAACCCCATCTTGCGGCGCGTGAGGATCTCTTTCGGGACCAGATCGGCGACGGCGGCCTTCAACACCGCCTTGGCAACGCCGTCCCGGAACTTCACACGAGCCGGGATGTCCGCCACCATTTCGACGAGTGGATGATCCAGAAAGGGCACCCGCGCCTCCAGGGAGGCCGCCATAGTCATGCGGTCCACCTTCGTCAGTAGATCGTCGGGCAGCCAGGTGGACAGGTCCGCGCGCAACATGCCGGCGACCGCCGCAGCCTGGTCGCCCCCTTCCAGAAAGTAGGGCTCGAACAGGGCCTCGAGTCGATGCGCCTCCGCTTCCACCGCTTCCGGTCCCGTGGTCACCTCACACAGTTCTTCGAAGGAGAAGGCGCCCACCCATTCCATATGGCGCTTGGCCGGCGAGTCCTGAGTGAGGGCACGCACCCCCTGCACGACCCGCCGATCGACAGGGCTCTTCCGGAACCAGTCGAGCAGCCGGGTCCGCATGCCCGAGGGCATCTGTTGATACCAGCTCGAAAGCCAGTCTAAGGAATAGCGCCGGTAGCCGCCGAAGAGTTCGTCGGCCCCTTCCCCGCTCAGCACGACCTTGACGTAGGAGCCGGCCATTTTGGACAGCAGGTAGGTCGGGACGATCGCCGGATCTGTGAGCGGCTCATCCAGATGATTCACCAGCATCGGCAGCGTGGACACCAGATCTTTGGGACCGACCTCCAACTCCCGATGGCTCGTCCCGAACTGGGTCGCAACCTTCCGCGCGAACGGCAACTCCGTAAAAGTGGGCGCGCCCTGGAATCCCACCGAGAAGGTGCTGAACCGTCCCAGCCCCATCTGGCTCATCAGCGCGACGATGGACGAGGAGTCGACCCCGCCGCTCAGGAACACCCCGACCGGCACGTCGCTGACCAAGTGGGACTCCACCGCCTGCCGGAGCCTCTCGCGGACGGCTTGCTGAATCTCCTTCTCGCTCCGGCCACCTTCGCTCCAACAGGTGTTGGGCGGCCGCCAGTATCGTCGGACTTCCGTGCCGCGTTCGTTCATCAAGAGCACCGATCCGGGCATGAGTTTCTTCACCCGCTTGAAGGCCGTCTCGGGACCCGGGACGTATTGCAGGATCAAGAGGCGCAACAGGGCAGATCGGCTGATGCCCGGCCGCTCTTCCACGGCTGGCCACAGCCCCCGCACTTCCGACGCAAAGCTCAGCCCCCCCGGCCCTTCCTGGATGAACAGCGGCTTGATCCCGATTCGGTCCCGCCCCAGGACCAGCTGCCGCTGCTTTGCATCCCACAGCGCGAACGCGAACATCCCACGGAGCCGGGACACGCACTCCCATCCCTGCTCCTCATAGAGATGGACGATGACCTCCACGTCGGACTGGCTGCGGAACACGTGCCCCTTCGCCGCCAGCTCCTCGCGAAGCTCCCGGTAGTTGTAGATCTCTCCGTTACACACGACGACGACGCTGCCGTCCTCGTTGGTGATCGGCTGATACCCGCCCTCCAGATCGATGATGCTCAACCGGCGCATGCCGAGCCCCAGCGACACCTGAGCCGTGTTTTCGACATAGGCCCCCTGGTCATCGGGCCCGCGATGGACCAGCGCCTGCCCCATTTCCTCCACTTCTTAAACTCCACCATGCCGTAAATGGCGCACATATCAGGACCGTGAAGCGTGAGACGTGAAGCGTGAAGCGTAAGCCACAGTCTTAGTGATCACAGGTGAACCGCCGGCCATGTCGGCATACACGGACTCCACATAGTCCAGATAGGCGTCGGTGGAATGCGCTGCCATCACTCGCTGACGCCCCCGCCGGCCCATCTGTGCCGTGCGTGCCGGATTCTCGAGGAGCTGCGCGACGGCCTCCGCCACCGCCGTCGGCGTCGCGTCGACGCGCAGGCCGACGCCGCCGTCCACCAACCGCTCCGTCTGCCCGACATCCGTCGCTACCACGGCACATTCGCAGGCCATCGCTTCCAACAACGCCTGCGAAGGATAATTGTCCGTCCGTTGAAGGGACAGGAACAACTGCGCGCGACCGAGAATCTGCTCCACATCGTCTCGCCACCCGACCTCGACAGAGGACGAGAGTCCCTCTTGGGCCACGGCCGCCTCCACCTTGGAGCGGAGGGGACCATCGCCGATGACGAAGAATCGCAGCCCCGGCAGGCGGGTCCGCAGGCGACTCCGGACCAGCGCACAGGCCTCGATGAACAGCAGCGGATTCTTCTCTTCGACGAACCGGCCGCTAAAGACCACCCAGGGCTCCTTGCGCCGGACTGGCGCAAACCGGGTCGTATCCACAAAGCTTCCTGACGACACGCGGATCCGTTCGACTGCGACGCCGGACCGCACGAGCCCGTCACGGATCGGTTCCGTCAACGCATCCACCAGCCCGGCCTTCCGGATTGACGAGCGATACACCCACTCCCCGAGCCCGGTCCCGACCATTTCGCGGAGATCGGGGCAGACGATCGACAAGACCGCCGGCGGCGCGCTGCCCAGCAGTTGGGACGGCCAGGCGACATAGGCCC
>JACRLS010000209.1 GCA_016235225.1 Nitrospirota bacterium
CGATCGCTCGGACAGGAAGTCGGTCTCTTCTCCCTCAAGATGCTCATGGTGGCCGTGACGATTTCGGTGGTGGTATTTGTGGCGGTGAGCCAGGTAGCCTACACGGCCTACAAGGTTGCCGACAAGGTAGAGGTTTCGATCGGAGAGCTGAGGAAGAAGCCCTTCAAGGAGCTTGAGCGGCAGCTTTTTATGGCTGCGGATGCGTCGAATGAACCATCGCCAGAGAAACAAGAGAAGGTCGTCCAAAGTCTTCGTGTCCTGGTCAAACGGGTCAAACCATATGTGGATGAGCTGCGGCCGCTTTTTTCGGAGAAATAACGAATGGCGCTGTTAGAGTGGGATGGTCTGCAGGGCAGCGGGTTGGCCCCATGAAGATAATGGTTACAGGGGGGGCGGGCTTTGTCGGATCACACCTGGTCCGCCGGTTGCTGGAGCGGGGCGAGGAGGTGATGAACCTCGACGCCCTCAAGTATTCCGGTAATCTGGAGAACCTCCAGGATGTCGCGAACCATCCGCGGTATACCTTCGTACACGGCGATATCTGTGATGCCAAGCTGGTTGCGGCCCTGCTGCGCGAACGTCGGATCGATGGCGTGATCAACTGCGCGGCGGAAACGCACGTGGATCGTTCCATTCTCGATCCAGGGGCCTTCGCGCAGACCGACGTGATCGGAACCGGGGTCCTACTGGAGGCGGCGCGCCGGGCTGGCGTTGGCCGGTTTCTCCAAGTGAGTACGGACGAGGTCTATGGGAGCGTGGAAACGGGCTCGTCCACCGAAGACGATCCCCTCTCTCCGCGCAGTCCCTACTCAGCCAGCAAGGCCGGCGGCGATTTGCTGGTGCTGAGCTATTGGACCACCTATCACTTTCCGGTCGTGCTGACGCGGGGCAGCAACACCTATGGGCCCAATCAGTACCCGGAAAAGTTCATTCCCTTATTTGTCACGAATGCCATCGACGATCAGCCCCTCCCGCTCTATGGGGACGGACGCAATTGCCGGGACTGGCTCTCGGTGTATGACCATTGCGCAGGCATCGAGCATGTGTTCCGGCATGGGGCGCCGGGACGCCTCTATAATGTCGGTGGCGGCAATGAGCGGGAGAACATCGATGTTGCCCGGTTGATCTTGCAGCACCTCGGCAAGTCGAACTCGTTGATCCGGTACGTCCAGGACCGGCCCGGTCATGACCGGCGCTATTCGGTGGACTGTAGCCGTGTCCGGGCCTTGGGATGGGAGCCGACCGTTCCATTTGAGGAGGGAATCAGGTCCACAGTCGAGTGGTACCGGACTCACGAATCCTGGTGGCGGACAATCAAGAGCGGCGAGTTCAAGGCCTATTATGAGCAGGCCTACGGCCACCGGCTGCGAGAAGGGGGCGGCGAGGTAAAAGGGGTAGCGGGATAAGCGGGATAACGGGGTAAGGAGGTAAGCGGGATAAGGAATAAATAGTGCGGTACCCCCTACTCCCCCGCTCCCCCACTATCCCGTCTGGTACGATGCGAATCTTTCTGACAGGGGCTCAAGGCCAACTAGGACGGGAGCTTCAGCGGACCCTGTCCCGGCATGACGTCATATCGGCTGACCTGCCCGGCTTCGATCTCCTGACTGCGGATGCGGAACAGCGGATGGTCCAGGCGCATCCGGACGTGATTATCCATACCGCGGCCTACACCGATGTGGAAGGTGCTGAGCGCGAGCCGGACAAGGCCAGGGCGGTGAATGTCGAGGGGACTGAGCGAGCGGCGCGCGCTGCAGCCAAAGTCGGCGCTCGCCTGATCATGATTTCCACTGACTACGTCTTTGACGGCAAGAAAGGCGCCCCCTACGTCGAGACGGACCAGCCTCACCCGTTGAACACCTATGCCCAGACAAAGCTCGAAGGCGAGCAGCGGGCCCTGACCCTCTGTCCGAAGACCCTCGTGGTGCGCACGGCCTGGCTCTATGGCCGGCACGGCAAGAACTTCGTGAACACCATCCTGCGCTTGGCACGTGAGAAGCCGGAACTCAGGGTCGTCGCCGACCAACGCGGCAGCCCCACCCAAGCAGGCGATCTGGCTGAGGCGTTGGCTCGAATCGTCCACACGGATCTGAGCGGTTACGCCCCCCCTATACGGTGCTCGCGAACCGACGCCTGGCCAAGCAAGGGATTTCACTGCCTCACTGGAAAGACTCCTTGACCCGCTTCATCAAGCAGGTTGAGGTTGAGGCTCAGGTTGAGTAGGATACACGTCAGCCTTCGCCAAGCTTAGTCTTGACCTCAACCTTAACCTCAACCTGAGGCTTCCCATGAAACGCGCATTGATCACCGGTATCACCGGCCAGGACGGGTCCTATCTCGCAGAGCTCCTCTTGGAACAGGGGTATGAAGTTCACGGCATCGTGCGCCGGGTTGCCATTGAGGACCCGGAGCATCGACTCTGGCGGGTTCTCCATCTGAGGGACCGCCTGCATCTTCATGCCGCTTCGCTGGAGAGCTTGGCCAGCATTTATCGAGTATTCCGGACGGTGCAGCCCGATGAGTGCTATCACCTCGGGGCCCAGAGCTTCGTGGCCTATTCCTTCGAGGATGAGTTCTCGACCCTGAACGCCAATATCAATGGGACCCACTATGTGCTGGCGGCACTGCGGGACTGCGCTCCAGACTGTCGTCTCTACTTTGCGGCCTCCAGCGAGATGTTCGGCAAGGTGACCGAAGTGCCTCAGCGCGAGACCACGCCGTTTCATCCCCGCTCCGCCTACGGCATTTCCAAAGTCGCGGGGTTTCATCTGGTGCGAAATTATCGGGAAGCCTACGGGACCAAGGCTTCCTGCGGGATCTTGTACAACCACGAGTCTCCCCGCCGCGGATTTGAGTTCGTCACCCGAAAGATCACCTCGCATGCGGCGAGGATCAAACTCGGACTGGCCCAGCAGGTCCATCTGGGGAACTTGGAGTCCCGACGTGATTGGGGACATGCGGCGGACTATGTCCGGGCCATGTGGATGATGCTTCAGCAGGACGAACCCGAGGATTACGTGATCGCCACCGGGGAACAGCACTCGGTTCGGGAGTTTGCCAACGAGGCCTTCGGGTACCTGGGGCTCAACTATGAAGACCATGTGGTGGTGGACCCACAGTTCCTGCGCCCGGCGGACGTCGAGACCCTCCTTGGGGATGCCACGAAAGCCCGTGAACAGTTGGGCTGGGAATGTAAGGTGGGCTTCAAGGATCTGGTGCATGAGATGGTCGAAGCCGATCTTCGTCATCTGCGAAACGCCGGGGGGGGGAAGATCTAGGAGTGGTCAGGTTTCGATAGTATCCTGCGCGAACGGCTTAAGATCACATGCTATCCAGCCGAAAAGGAGTGCAGAAGGCCATGTCAAAGAGGCCTCGCGTGGCGGCGCGATCCGGAACGCGACCAAGTCCGACACGCCTCCGCGCCATCCGGATTGTGGCCACGGACGTGGACGGGGTCTTGACCGATGCCGGCATGTATTACGCCGAGTCCGGAGAGGAATTGAAGAAATTCAGTACCCGGGACGGTATGGGCTTGAAACTCCTACAGAAAGCGGGGCTGGTGACGGCGATCGTCACGCAAGAGAATACGAAGCTGGTGGCCCGTCGGGGCGAAAAGTTGACGATTCCAGAAGTCCATCAGGGGGTCTACGATAAGCTGTCCGTGCTGCAGGCCATGGCGGGCCGGTACGGCGTCACGTTGGGTGAGGTCGCCTATCTGGGAGACGACGTGAATGATCTTGAGGCGCTCCAGGCGGTCGGGTTCTCGGCGACGCCGGCAGATGGACATGCCTCGGTCAAGAAAGTCGTCGGGTATATTTGTCAGGCGAAAGGCGGGGAGGGGGCGGTGCGTGAAGTCGCCGATATGATTCTCGCGGCGCAGCCTTCTCAAGCCGTGAGGCGTGGGAGGAAGAATGGCTAACCCGTCACCCGTCACTCGTCACCCGTCACCAAGGGGTCAGACCCCGGTCGGAAGGGGGTCTGACCTCTTCCCTCATCTGTATGCCGTCATTCTGGCAGGTGGCAGCGGTGCCCGGTTTTGGCCGCTGAGCCGCCATCATTATCCCAAACAGTTGCTGCGGATCATGGGTAAAGACACCTTGATTCAGCAGACCATGCGGCGCGTGCTGTGCTGCGCGCCGGCGAGCCGGGTGGTGATTTCCACCAATCCGGCACAGGCCGACTCAATTCGCATTCAATTGGGGGAGTGGAAAGACGAACTGAAAGACGGATTTGTCATCGAGCCGGAAGGGCGAAACACAGCCCCGGCGATCGCCATGGTGGCGACCGAACTCCTTCGGCGTGACCCCGACGCCATCATGCTGGTCCTGCCGGCCGACCATGTCGTCAAGAATGAGGCCCAGTTCCAGCGCGCCGTCGCGTTGGGCGCGGAACTGGCCGAGCAGGAGTATCTCGTGACCTTCGGCATCAAACCCACGCGGCCGGAAACCGGTTTCGGCTACATCCAGCCGAACACGAAGTCCCGGGTCGGCAAGCGCGCGCAACTCAACGGGTATCTCGTGAAGCGGTTCGTGGAGAAGCCCAATGCCGAGACCGCGGCCAAGTACCTCAAGTCAGGTAACTTTTACTGGAACAGCGGCATGTTTATCTGGAAGGCGGCGACGATCCTGGAAGAGATCGATCGCCATCAGCCGGCCTTGGTACGGGCCATGATTGCCATCGCGCGAATGGGTGCGTTGGCGACCACCGGGCCCGACCTTGATCGGCTGACCAAGGCCTATCGCAAGCTGGCCCCCGCCTCCATCGACAGCGGCGTCATGGAGCGGTCCTCGCGCGCAGCCGTGATTCCCGTTGCGTTCGGCTGGTCCGACGTCGGGAGCTGGAGCAGCCTGGAGGAAGTATCCCCGCGGGATAAGGCGGGCAATGTTCTCAGCGGGAACGTGGTGGACCTCGACAGCACCGATTCCGTGATCTACGCGGATCGGCGGGTCGTGGCGACGATCGGATTGAACAACATGGTGGTGGTGGATACGCCGGATGCCACGCTGATCTGTCCGAAATCCCGGGCCCAGGACGTCAAGAAAGTAGTCGACGTCCTCAAGAAGAAGGGCGCTCCGGAGCACTTGGAGCATCTCACCGTCTACCGTCCCTGGGGCTCCTACACCATCCTGGAGGAAGGGTCGGGGTACAAGGTGAAGCGTGTGACGGTGAATCCGGGCGGGCGGCTGTCGCTACAGATGCATCATCAGCGGAGCGAACACTGGGTGGTGATTGCGGGAACGGCGCGCGTGACCTGTGGCGATCATATGTTCGATCTCTACGTCGGGCAGAGCACCGGCATTCCCAAAGAAACAAGGCATCGGCTGGAGAATCGGGGCA
>JACRLS010000069.1 GCA_016235225.1 Nitrospirota bacterium
ATAGTTCTGGGCCGCGCGCTCCGGCTGCTCATCCTCCCCCCGCATGCGGAAGACTCGTTGGGCCTCGATCTTGAGTGGCCGGAGAAGGACCGCATCAGCCATCCCGAAGTTGCTCTCAGGATGAGTAGGCGCGATACAACGTTCGTCGCCGAAGAAGAACTGGACCCTGGACCAGGGAAATCTTGATGTGCCGGGGGACGTGATCAGCGCCGTGAACAGGGCCTTGGGCGTCGTGCCACCCGAGAGCGCCACGCGACAGCCTCCGCTCCGGGCCACCGACTCCTCGGCCGCGCAGAGAAAAAACTCGGCGGCTTCTCGTGCCACTTCGTCGAGATGATCGAGGATCCGAAGCTCTGGCCCGCCCGACATGTCAGCGCCTCGACCGCTTCCTCCGAGCGGACTGCGCGGTCGCTCGGCGTCGCACGGTCGTCGGCTTCCTGGCCTTGCCGGGGCCATTGCCGAGCGCGCGAATCCCGCGATCGGCTTGACGCCCTACGGCAATCCGTACGACGACACGGGCATGCGTCTGCAACGATTGATGGTCTCCGACGGCCTGTGCTTGCGCCAGCGTTCCGAAGGAAAAGGGTTTATCGGGGATGGGAAGATCCGGCTTCATGTCCTCGACCAATTCCACAAAGAGGCCATGGTTCGCTCCGCCTTTATGGAGCTGCCCGGTCGAGTGGAGGTAGCGCGGCCCGTATCCCGCCGTCGTCGGTAGATGATGGGTGAGGAGGAGATGCTTCCGGAGCGCCGCAATGGCCGCATCGACCGGCCGCGACGGCGTGACATAGGCGAGAATGGCCAGATACTTGCCGGGGCCCGCCTGGGCGACCACGTCCCTCAGGGCATCCAGACCCTTCCCGGATCCTTGATCCTGGTCCAATCGACGGCCCTGCTCCTGAACCTCTTTGAGGATGCGAGCGGTGTTTTCCTTGCTTTCTTGGACATTCGGCTGGTCAAAGGGGTGAATGCCGAGATAGTGGCCGGCCACCGCCGTCGCGAATTCCCATCGAAAGAACTCGGCGGCCAGATCGTATCGGTCGCGCAACGTCAGCCGGATCACCGGTTGGCCGCTCCGTTGGAGCGCGTCGATCCGTCGGTCCGTGGTGGCATTGGCGTCGCCATTCAACCGCAGGTAGACGAAGAGTCGATCCGGTCCGTAGACGGAGGGCGGCCCGAGCGGCTCTTGGGCGATCGGCACCACGCCCCGACCTTCCTTCCCGGTGCTCTCCGCCAGCAGTTGTTCCGCCCAAAGACCAAAACTACTCAGCTTCGGCGAGGTGATGATGGTGACCTTGTCCCGCCCCGCTCGTCCCAACACCCCCATTGATGTACCCAGCACCGCGCCGGGATTCTCATGGGGGGGCGGCGTGGCGCCACACTGCCGGGCCATCTGCACCGCGCGCCGGAGGAGCAGCTCGACATCCAGTCCCATCAATGCGGCCGGCACGAGCCCAAAGTAGGAGAGGACGGAGTAGCGCCCCCCGATATCAGCCGGGTTGATGAAAGTGGTGCGAAATCCTTTGGCTTGGGCCAGCTCGCCCAAGCTGGTTCCCGGATCGGTAATCGCCACGAACTGTGCGCCCCCGCGGTTCCCCCGCGCCCCCGACACCAAGGTCGAAAAATGTGCGAAGAGCGACATCACCTCGATCGTCCCGCCGGATTTGCTGGCGACCAGAAAGAGAGTTTTGGCGGGCGAGATCGCCTTGGTCACCTGTCGGACTGCGCCGGGGACGGTTGAATCGAGCACCCAGCACTGTGGCCAGCCCTTCGCGGACCCGAACGTGCATCGGAGCACTTCCGGCCCCAGGCTGCTGCCTCCCATCCCCAACAACACGACGTCGCGATAACCCTCGTCCCGAACGGACTTGGCAAAGGCCTGCAGGGCCGACACTTTGTCCAACATCTGTTCGGCCACGGTCAGCCATCCGAGACGATTGGTAATTTCGGTGGGCTCTGATTTCCACAGGCGATAATCTTTGGACCAGAGCTTTGCGATGAGTTGCGTGCCGCCCATCTCCCGAATCGCGTTGGTCACAGGCGTGGTGTGTGAACCCAGACGGAGCGTGAAGTTGGATGGTCTCACAAGTCCTCCAGAGGCCGAAGGGATCGGATGAACGACGGGCGCGAAACGGCGTGGCCATCTTAGGCCGCCGATACCCAAAACGCAACGAGGAGGGAGGTCCGTGGAGGGAGGTCCGCTCATGGGAGATCGGTCCGACCGATCAGCAGCGGCATCCCTTCAGTGACCGCCCAGGCGAGAGCCTGCGCCTCTTCATGCGGAACGATGAGGCTGAGCCGCGGTGGGAGGGCGAGGAATTCACCGGCGGGGTCCGCACGTACCCAGGATCTCACCCGAATCCAGTGACTCAACCATTTTCGTTTGAACCAGTGCCAGGGCCGTTCCGCAAGGGGCGGCGCCACCTCGATCACGAGGTCTCGATCAAACACCAGCAGATACTCCATGGGCATGTCGTGGACCTCGATGGGATGTTCGGTCGAATCTTGGCCGGGCTGGATCTTCGGTCTTGCTACCGGCGGACGTGCGCGCAGCTTGTAGACACCCGGGCCCGTCGCATCCCTGGACGCTTTCCAGTCGAGAACCGTGAAGTGGCGCAGGATCACACCGCGCCCCTTGATCAGCATCACCCGTTGGGACAGATCCAGCACCAAATAAGGCTGCGGCCGGGAGGCCAGCTTCAGTTCCTCTTCCAGAGTTCGAGTCACCTCGCGGAGGGTCTGGGGATCCTGAATCGGGAGTGTGGGTGGCTGTTCCTGAATGGCACCCAAGAGGGTTGGGACCAGACAAAGGACAACGCCGGCCATGGTGCGCCGACAGGCTGATAACGACTGAGGAGGTCGAGGGGTGGACGTGTGGCGGAGAGGCCGGTCGGGGAAGCCCATGATGGGCTAGAATATCATAACCGGAGTCCCGTTCTTGGCCAGTTTGTAGGTCGTGCGGAGATCGTCATCGGCTAGGCGAATGCACCCATGGGTCACATTCTTCCCCAGGAGGCGGGTGTAGAGGGTCCCGTGGATAAAATAGCCCTTCCCGAAACCAAGCGCATAGTCGCCCAGCACTCCGGACTCCATTCGATCCGCAGGATTTGATGGAATGTCCTGGTCCTCTTCAAGGAAGGCCCAGTCAGGCTTGATCCACACGGGATTCGTGAGTCGAGTTTGGACCGCGAACTCGCCTCGAGGGGTATCAAACAACCATTGAGAGCCAGGGTGATCGGGCTTGTCCAGGATGACTCCGCTACCCGTGGAGGCCACGGCATCGAGGAGCACCTCTTTTCCGCGTTTGATGTAGAGGTGGTTCCGAGCCGTGTCGACGACGATGTAGGCCCCGCTGGGGACCTGCCTGGCGAGTTGACGTTTGAGCGACTCGTACTGTCGTTGAAGTGTCGAGAGAGTGGGTTGCTCAGCGGCCTCGTTGTCGGCGGTCCGGCTCTCCAGGCTCCGAGATCCGCTGTCCTCGCAGGCCCCCAGCGCGAGAAGTCCGGCCACGAGCAGACTGACCGCCCACCCCGTCTGGTTCCTCGCGCGGATGAGCTGAAATCCTCCGCCCACGTCAGCCCTCTTCAACAAGGTCTGATCCGGCAGTGTCGGCATCGGGGGCGGCTTCTTCTTCATCGTCGCCATCATCGAGGCTGGCCAGCGCCATCGAGACGGTCATCGTCGCCATCTTCGAGGCTGGCCAGCGCCATCGAGACGGAATTCTTGGCCTCCAAGGCTCCGATGATCGTCACCGGGGTACCCGTCTCGACAAGATCGAATACCTTGTCGATGTGCCGGTTACTCAACATGATGCACCCCAACGTCTGATTCATCGGGATCTGATCTTCACCGTGGATTTCGATCTGCCCGCCGATGTAAGTTTCAGCCGGCATTGCGCCGGTGCGCCGGGCCGCTTGGAAGCGGCGGCGGTCTTCATCATTGGGATAGTCGAGCACAAACGCCCGATAGAACTGGGTCTGCCCACGATCACGTTTCCGGATAATACGATATTGGCCTTCCGGTGTCGCTCCGTCACCCTGATAGCGCTTTTCCAAGATACCGTTGAATCCGAGCTTCACCGGAAACACCCCGGCGGGACGGCCGTTTCGATAGATTGTCAACCGTCGATCCGCCTTGTTGATCACCAGCGCCACGGCATGATGGGTCCGCGACCAGTTAATCGTTCGCGCGACGAGGCCCCGCCAATAGGCGACACTTCGCTCATCCGCGTAGCGCCCCAGTTTCGTGTGAAGGAGGGCCTTCTGATCCTCCATCAGCCTGGAGGCCTGCTGGACTACATGCGAAGACCGTGAGAAGAGCCCCTGCTCAATATACGAGCGCGCTTGCCGCAAGGCCAACTCGGTTTCCACCGGACGCTGGCCGAGCACCACCCGGCTGCCGATACGATCAATTCGGCTCGAAAACGTTTCCAGCCGCCGCTCAAGCAGCGCGACGCGCGTGGAGGCCTCTTGACGCTCGGCTTCCTTCTTACGGGCCGCCGCTTCGAGGACATGCTGCCCCTCGGCCTGGACGGCACGGAGTTCCATTGCCAAGCTGTTGGATTCCCAGGGCCAGCGGATGACGTCTTCCTCCGCCAGGATTCGGCCCTTCACCCCCACCCAGTGTTGGGCAAAGCGGCCGAATTCGGTCGGAGCATAGCGCGCCCCCTCGGCCTCGACCAGGCGCCGATCGAGTTCTTCGACAGCCTGGAGGAGATCCGGCGGCGCCTTTTGCACGCAGGCGAAGAGACTGAGCCCACCCATGATCAGCAAGAAGACGATGCGCATCGAGAACGACTTCGTCATGCTCCTCAGCCAGCCTACTTCTTCTTCGCCGACTTCCCTTTCTGCATCTTGGCCATGGCGGTCTGGACTTCGTTCCCAATGGACTGGGCCTTATCCTGGATCGCTTTCGCCTTGGCTTGCGCGCCCTGGTAATCTCCACCATCGAGGGCCTTCTGAATCTCAGCCAGGGACGCCGTCAATCCTTCGGCATCGGCCTTGATGGCCTGGAGTGCAGCACGATCCTTCCCGGCCGGCGCCTTGGCCACTAGGCCTTGCGCGGTCTTGACGGCTTCCTGGGCTCCCTGCTGCGCCTGGGTCGCGGCCGCCTTCGCTTCCTCTTTCTTCTTTGCCGTCTCGGTCGTCACACGGCCCGCATCACCCGAGACTGAAGCCAAGAGTTGCTCGCTCTTGCCGTAATCGCGCAACAGCGCAAACTTGGCATCCTGCTCGGTGATCTCTTTCTTAGCGCTCGCCAGCATTCCTTCGAGTTTCGTAAAGTCTTCGGCCAGGTAGGCTTGTGCCCCAGCCGCTTTAGCGTCCGCTACTGCTTTTTCGGCAGCCGCCAGCTTTTCCGTAGGTGGCTGGGCGCAGGCTGCAACGAGTAGCATCACCGGCATCAGTAACCCGATTCTTAGTCTCTTCATCTGTCCCCTTCCTCCCTGAGGCTCTCAGGCCTCCAAACGCAAACGGGGCCGACCGGCCCCTCCGGGAACCTCCCTGTGGTCCCCCAAATAAAGAGAATCCGAGACCTCCCTCGACCGCCCCGCCATGCGCGGCCGAAGGAGGCTGGATTCTTTTCTGCAATAGACTTATTTGTCTTTCCCCTTGCCTTTGCCTTTGCCTTTGCCCTTTTCGGCAGGCTTTTCAGCGGCCTTCATGTCTCCGCCTTTTGCCTTATCGCCTGCAGGAGCCGCAGCAGCGGCAGGAGCGGCCGCGGCCGGAGCCTCAGCCTTCTTCTCGTCGGCCTGCACAAAAGGAACCGAAGCAAACACCAACCCGATCACGAGCGCCAACATTGCAGTCATGGTTTTCTTCATTATGTGTTCACCCCCTTTCATCATGGTCTCGCCTCTTGGGAGAGGCGGAAGCTCTGGATGTTGATCTCAGATTCCCTCAGGGCAAGTGCAGCAAACATGCCAACAGTCTTTCGCGTCAAGCGCAAAGTTTTCAATGAGTTCGAGCCATGCCGGGAACCTATCGCCTCTCAGACATTAGACTTCTGTGGCAGATTGGTGGTCTTCCAGCAAAAGAGCCCCAGTGGAGTCCCATTTGGAATTGCTGACATGATGCGGTACAGCCTAGATGGCCGCTGGATGGACCGACGATCATCAGGATCACCCGCGCCCGGGATCTGTAGGGTGTTTAGCCGGGGACGAAGCCTTCGTCTGGTCCACGGACGATTCAGAGAATGGGAGGGGCGTCTCTCGTTCGGCTACGTAGCGGTGATTGCGTAGGGGCCCGCAGAAGGATTCAATACAGACCATGGTTGCATTCCTTCTGGGTTGAATTGACACGCTTTCTCCGCCTCCCTATAATATCGCGTTTGCTGTACCTGTCCGTTGCCAAGATTCACAAGAAGGAACACCGATCATGTCGTTTACATTCCAGCAGCCCTCAAATCTGAAACGCAAGAAGACTCATGGCTTCCGCCGTCGGATGCGCACCAAGGATGGACGAAAGGTGTTGGCGCGTCGTCGGGCCAAAGGCCGGATCCGTTTGACCGTGTGAACAGAGGCCATGTGTGGGGACATCCCTCGCCCCACGGCTGATCGCGCGTTCTTCCTGCGGGTCAGCGCCGACATCGAGCGTGTGAAACGGGTCGGGCGCCGCCGGCAGACTCCGCTCTTCAATCTCGTCTCCTGCCCCTCGTCGCTCCCGCATTCCAGAATCGGGATCATAGTCGGGAAGCGTCTGGGAACGGCCGTCTGCCGCAATCGGGCCAAGCGTCTCTTCCGCGAATTAGCGCGTCAGGTTCGAGGTGAATTGACGTCGGCCCATGATGTGCTGGTCTTCCCCAGGCGCGCGGTTCTGGACCTGTCGTCGGCCACCCTGCAGAAGGTCTGGCTGGATGCGCTACGCCACGAAGGGTTACTGAGAGAAAAGGGGCCGTCGCTATGAGACACCTCATCATGGGGTTCATCCGTCTGTATCGATACGTTATCTCTCCAGCTCTCCCTCCGGCCTGTCGATTTGCCCCAACCTGTTCTCACTATGCAGAGGAGGCCATCGAGCGCCATGGCCTGTTGCGGGGAAGCTGGCAGGCCCTCTTGCGCCTCCTGCGATGTCATCCATGGCACCCTGGCGGGTATGATCCGGTTAGGGAGCGGTGATCGCACCATGCACTCACGATTGATGCCATCATCATTATTAGTGCCCACACACATCGCCCACGAGGGAACCTTAGATGGATAAGCGCGTCATCGTCTTCCTGATTCTCTCCCTGGGCATTATCCTGTCCTATGACTTCCTGATCAAACAGATCGGGTTGGCTCCTCCTGACCTGGGGCGCGAGCAGTCATCCGCGCCGATTTCCGACAGGCCCGCCTCCTCGGGCGCAGCCCCAGATCCATCCTCTTCGGGGGCGCCATCGACCCGATCGAACGATGCGCTCCCTCCAATCTCTAGCGGCTCAGCCCATGCCGTCGGCGAGCAGATTGAAGAGGTCTCGACCAACCTCTACCGTGCGCGATTTACCAACCGGGGCGGAGAGATTGTGGGATGGGAGCTGAGTCGGTTCTCCACGTCTGAAAAGGACGGCTCGAAACCGATTCAGCTCATGTATCAAGAGGGAAAATTTAAGCGCCCCCTCTCCATTCAACCGGGTGACGTCGACAAGGGCCGTGAGCTTGGAGAGGCCCTCTATCAGGTGGAGCGGGATTTTACGACCTTGTCTCCGGACCACCCGGTCGGCCACCTGACCTACACCTACCGCGCCCCCACCGGGACGGTCGCCGTCCGAAAGCACCTGACCTTTCGTTACGACAGCTATCTGGTCGACATGGCGCTGTCGCTCGAAGGGATTCCTGGGCCCTTTGATGTGGGGCTGGGGACCAATTTCGGGGTTGTGGAATGGGGTGAAGGCTTTATCGGCCTCATTGGGCCGGCTTCGCTCGTGGATGAGAAACTCGAAAAGGACGTTCCGGATTCTCAAAGCGACCGACAGGGCGAGGTGCATTGGCTCGCGCTGCAAGACAAGTATTTTATCAGCGTGCTCATTCCCACGGGCGCCAGCTCCGTCACCGTCAAGAAAGAGGCCGACAAGCTGGTGACCGCCATGGCCCACTATACCGGCGCCGGTACGGGCGCCCCGTTGACATTCCGTCTCTATGCCGGTCCCAAGGAATATGACACGCTGAAAGCCTTGAACCTTGGACTCGAAGACACCATCGATTTCGGCTGGTTCATCTATGGGAGCTGGAGCATTGTGAAAGCGGTGGCCAAGCCACTGTTTTCGGTGCTGCGCTTTCTGTACGACTTCACCCATAATTACGGGCTGTCGATCATTCTCCTGACCATCGCGATCAAGGGCCTCTTCGTCCCGCTTCAATATAAGAGCTATAAGTCCATGAAGCAGATGCAGGAGGTTCAGCCGAAAGTCGTCGCCCTGCAGGCGAAGTTCAAGGATGACCGGGATCGGCTGAACAAAGAATTGATCAAGCTCTACCGGGACCACAAAGTCAATCCCGTCGGGGGCTGTCTGCCGATGCTGCTGCAGACGCCGGTCTTCGTGGCCCTGTTCAATATCCTCTACATGACGATCGACCTTCGGCAGGCTCCCTTTTTCGGGTGGATTACCGACCTGTCCGTTCAGGATCCCTACTACATCTTGCCCGTCATCATGGGTGTGAGCATGATCGTCCAACAAAAAATCATGCCGACCACGATGGATCCGACTCAGGCGAAGATCATGTTGATCCTGCCGGCGTTCATGACCCTGCTCTTTCTGACGTTTCCGGCCGGACTTGTGCTCTACTGGTTGACGAACAATGTGCTGACCATCTCGCAACAGTTCGTGACTGACCGATACGTGTTCAAAACGTCGACGCCGTTCTTCAACTCTCCCTCGACTCCCGATGCTGGAGAAGTCGTGGAGGGCAAACCGTCAAAGAGAGCTCGCGAGAAGAATCCTCCCTCGTCGGAAAGCTCTTCGTCCGCAAAATCCTGACGCCCGCGAGGAGGGATCGGCGATGGACGAAACCATTTGCGCGATCGCGACCCCTGTCGGTGAAGGCGGCATTGGAATCGTCCGCCTGAGTGGCGATCGGGCCATCCCGATTGCGTCTTACCTGGTGCGGCTCCGTTCAGGCAAGCCTCTGAGCACGGCGAAGTCCTTTCTGCTGCACTACGCCGACCTGGTTGAGCCGGTTGGAAGCGAGACCGCGCCGGGCCCCGCTTCTCAGGAATCCGCTTCGCCGTTCGATGAAAGTCTCGTCGTTGTCATGCGCGCCCCCCGCTCCTATACCCGAGAAGATGTGGTGGAAATCCATTGCCACGGCGGCCCCTTAATCCTGAAGCGGGTATGCCAGGGACTGCTCCGGTGTGGCGCTCGTCTAGCCCAGCCGGGGGAGTTCACCAAACGGGCTTTCCTCAACGGCCGGCTGGATCTGGCCCAGGCCGAGGCAGTTCTGGACACGATCCGTGCAAAGACGGAAGCCGCCTTGACCGTTGCACAGACGCAGCTTCGGGGCAGCCTCTCCACCCAAGCTCATGCACTCAGGGACCGGCTGATAGCGTTGCTCGCGGAGGTCGAGGCTGGGATCGATTTTGTCGAAGAAGATCTCCCCTTTGTCGGACGTGAGGCCCTCGCCTCAGGACTGCAGGAGGCGGAACGCCTGGTCACTCGATGGCTGGCGACCGCCCAGCAGGGCCGAGTGCTCCGGGAAGGGATGACGACCGCCATCATCGGACGTCCCAATGTGGGAAAGTCGAGCCTGTTGAATGCCCTGGTACAAACGGATCGGGCCATCGTGACCCCGATTCCCGGCACGACTCGAGACGTCCTCGAGGAGTATGTCAACGTGCGAGGGATTCCGCTGCGGTTACTGGATACGGCTGGCCTGCGAGAGACGGAGGATCCGGTGGAGCAGGAAGGGGTTCGCAGGACCCGTACCGCGATCGATCGTGCCGAGCTCGTGGTCCTGGTGCTGGACAGCTCTCAGCCGCCTCACGCCGACGATCTGGCCTTGCTCGACCAGCTATCCGGGACGCGCGGGATTCTGGTCCTGAACAAATCGGACCTCCCCAGGCAGCTCCATGAGTTGGATCTTCCCCTGAGCCATCCTGGCCCTCTGCCCATTGTCAGCGTGTCAGCCTTGACGGGACAGGGACTCGATGAGCTTCGCAGCGCCATCTGGACGCTGGCCGCAGGGTCTCCGCTCGAACCGACTGACATGGCGGCGATCACCAGGCTCCGGCACGGAGACGCTCTGTCACGGGTTCGGCAAGCCCTCCAACAGGCTCAAGAGTCCGTAACCGCCCAGGCCCCTCAGGAATGCGTCGCTTTAGATCTGCGCCAGGCCATTGATGGACTGGAGGAACTGACGGGAGTGGTGACCACGGACGAGATCCTCGACCGGATTTTCAGCGAATTTTGTATCGGGAAATAGGATCGCGGTCAGTAAGTAGTTGGCACGAGTCGGTTCCGTACTGACACGGACGACTGACCACTGAATATTTCGGACCGTTTCTATGGCCATGCAGTTCGACATCGTGGTCGTCGGAGGCGGCCATGCCGGGTGCGAAGCCGCCCTGGCAGCGGCACGCATGGGATGCCAAGTCCTTCTCCTGACCATGGACGAAGCGAAAATCGCCCAGATGTCCTGCAACCCGTCGGTCGGCGGTATCGCCAAGGGCCATCTCGTCAAGGAAATCGACGCACTGGGTGGAGAGATGGGCCGGAATACCGATCGCGCGGGCATTCAATTTCGCCTGCTTAATACGAGCAAGGGCCCGGCGGTGCGGGCCCTCCGAGTTCAGTGCGACAAGGCTCTCTACCGGCAGGCGATGCGGGACACGCTTCAACGAGCGCCAAATCTCCGCATCGGCCATGGCACCGTCGATCGCCTGCTCACCCGCGATGGGGCTGTCACAGGAGTCGTGACTGATTCCGGAGATAGCATTGAAGCCCGGGCCGTCATTCTGACATCCGGGACTTTTCTGAAGGGCCTGATCCATGTGGGCCTCAACCATTTTCCGGCTGGTCGCGCGGGGGAAGCCGCAGCCGAGCACCTGTCGGACTGCATGCGAGATCTGGGTTTTGAAGTGGGCCGGCTCAAGACCGGGACACCGCCCCGGCTGGATCGGGACACGATCGATTTCGAGGTGATGAGCCCTCAGTCCGGGGACGTTCCGCCCCCGCCGTTTTCGTTGCGCACGGATCGGGTGACGAATCCCCAGGTTCTCTGCCATCTCACCTATACGAATGAAGCCACCCACGCCATCATCCGTGCGAACCTGGATCGTTCGCCCATATACTCGGGGGTGATCGAGTCCACAGGCCCCCGCTACTGCCCGTCGATCGAGGATAAGGTCGTGCGGTTTGCCGACAGGTCCCGCCACCAGATCTTCATTGAGCCCGAGGGCTTGGACACCAGGGAATACTACCCGAACGGTATCTCGACGAGCCTGCCCGTGGATGTCCAGGCGGCCATTCTCCGGACCATTCCGGGGCTCGAGCGTGCAGTGATGCTGAAGCCCGGCTATGCCGTCGAGTATGACTATTTTCCTCCGCAGCAACTGCACCCGACGCTCGAGGCCAAGCTGGTGGCCGGCCTCTACCACGCGGGGCAAATCAACGGCACCTCGGGATATGAGGAGGCGGCCGCACAGGGCCTGATGGCCGGCATCAATGCCGCCCTCAGGGTCCGGCAGCGCTCCCCTCTGGTTCTTGACCGATCCGAGGCCTATATCGGCGTGCTGATCGACGATCTGATCACCAAGGATGCCCGCGAACCGTACCGGATGTTCACCTCACGGGCCGAGTACCGACTGCTCCTGAGGCAAGACAACGCAGACCTGCGGTTGGTACCTATAGGCTATAGCTTAGGTTTAATTACTTATAACATGCACGCCAGGATTCTGAGCAAGCGCGAAGCCATCGACAGGGAAATTTCCCGCTTGAAATCGACGCGCCCGCCGGCCGAACCGGGCATACAGGGCAACCCGCTCGACGCGACCTTGGCTCAGATGTTGAGGCGACAAGGGGTCACCTATCGAGATCTGACCCCTTACGTCGGCGACCATGCGATCAACGATCCGGACATTGGCGATGCCGTGGAAGTGGCCATCAAGTACGAGGGATACATTCGTCGCCAAGTGAGCCAGATTGCAAAATTCAAGAAACTGGAGAACCGACGGATTCCGCCTGGCTTTACCTATGCGCGCATCTCGGGACTCTCTCGTGAGGCCCTTGAGAAGCTCACCCGAGTGAGACCCTCGTCTATCGGCCAGGCGTCGCGCATCTCCGGAGTAACTCCTGCAGCCATTTCTCTCCTCCTTGTCGCTCTCGAACGAGACCGACGCACTCACGAGATTTCTTCACACGCATAGGAATAGAACTGGGTGGTGACCCGGCCAAAACCGCCCTCATTCCTCTTCATTCGTCCTCATTTCAGCCTTCGGACTTGACGTACTGGACAACTTGTCGTAGATGTTCCACGTGGAACATTTTGAAGGATGGATTGAACTTCTCAATCAGGGAGCGGCGGGGTTCGGCCTTGCGCTGCGTGAGTTCACCCTGTCTGAGTTTGCCGTCTACCTCAAAGAGCTCCAATCTTGGAATGAAAAAACCAATCTGACAGGCACGCAAGACGAGAAAGAGATCGTGGTCAAGCATCTCATCGACTCGATGGCTGCCTGTCGTGTGCTTATTCCAGTTCAAGACCCTCGATTGCTCGACATCGGATCAGGTGCAGGCTTCCCTGGCCTCGTCCTCAAACTGGCCATTCCCGCGCTGCATGTCACGCTTCTTGAGCCGAGCCAAAAACGGGTGGCCTTCCTCAGGCACCTCATCGGAAAACTTCACCTGAAGGATATCGATGTTGTTGCAGAAAGAATGGATACGTTCGCCATGCAAGAATATGCACAGGGGCGATTTGGATGGGCCACCGTTCGAGCGCTCAGTGTGAACTCGTTGCTTGGCCCTATTCGATCGGTCCTGTCAGAAAAAGGAAAACTGATTCTGTACAGGACCCGTCCGATCGATCGTCGCAGCTTAAGCGAAATCGTCAGCAATAAACTTGAGATTTATCAACAAATTGCATATTCACTGCCAAACAATTTTGGAAGTCGCGTGCTGACAGTTATTCAAAAATCGAACGATCTTGATGAAGCGGTTGATGAGGCTAACATAATAACTGTTACTTGAATTGGTGTAGAACCCTTTCGCAATGTTCCACGTGGAACATTGAGTCAGATTAGAGAGTATCCGTCAAATGTTGTCATTGCTCTCATGACAGACTTTTGAGAATGGCCAGAATCATTGCAGTGGCAAACCAGAAGGGCGGGGTCGGAAAAACAACGACTTCCATCAATCTTTCAGCTTCATTGGCAATGGCTGAGCATCCTGTTCTGCTGATCGATCTCGATCCTCAGGCCAATGCGACCAGCGGCGTAGGTCTTGGTACGGAAAACTCATCGGCCAGTCTGTACGACTGTCTCTTACGTGGGATTCCAGCTAAGGAGGCGATTCGGTCAACCCTCGTTTCCCAACTCTCGGTACTGCCATCAAGTCCTGATCTGGCAGGCGCAGAAATCGAACTCGTCCCACTCGATGAACGGGAATCGGCCCTCAAAAGGGTCATTGATGGACTTCGACACGACTTCGATTACATCATCATTGATTGCCCTCCCGCCTTAGGCCTGCTGACGATCAATGCCCTCGTTGCGGCCTCTTCGGTCCTCGTCCCTGTCCAATGCGAATACTACGCGATGGAAGGACTTGGACGATTGATGAGCAATATCGCGCGGGTGCAAGGCTCGCTGAATCAGGAATTGGAGTTGGAGGGGATTCTGCTGACCATGTATGATTCCCGAAATAGTCTGTCCAGGCAGGTCGCAGAAGAGATTCGCAGCCATTTCAAAGACAAGGTGTATCAAAGCGTGATCCCACGCAATGTGGCGCTCGCTGAGGCCCCGAGCTATGGGCGTCCGATTTTGTTGTACAATGCGGCGTCCACCGGCTGCCAAGCCTATGTGGAGCTTGCCAAGGAGTTCTTATCCCATGGAGAAAAAAGCGCTGGGAAGAGGGCTTGAAGCCCTATTACCGAGAGGCAATACCTTCACCGCGAGACCGTCACCAACTGGAGGGGAGGATGTGGGGCAGGACATCCCCATGCATCAGATCCGCCCCAATCGGTTCCAGCCTCGAGAGGATTTCTCCGAGGACAGCCTTACTCAGTTGGCAGACTCACTCCGCCAGAACGGGATGCTTCAGCCCGTGGTGGTTCGCCAGATGGGGGACGGGGGATACGAGCTGGTGGCCGGCGAGCGCCGATTCCGCGCCGCCAAACTGGCCGGATGGCAGCGTGTCCCAGCCATTGTTCGCAACTGTAGCGATGAAGAAGCCATGGTGCTGGCGCTGGAAGAAAACCTCCAACGCAGCGATCTGAATCCCATGGAGACCGCTCGAGCGTACCACCGCCTGATGAATGAGTTTGGCCTCACCCAGGACACGGTGGCGAAGCGGCTTGGGAGGGAACGTTCGACCGTCGCGAATATCTTACGGCTGGTCCAGCTGGCAAATGAAGTCCAGAAGTGGGTCGAAGCCGGGACCTTGAGCGCGGGCCATGCCAAAGTCCTGTTGGGCTGCGCGAAAGACGATCAGGTTGCGCTGGCCCGTCAGATCGTCGACGGACAGCTCTCCGTCAGACAAGCGGAGCGCCTGGCAGCGCGGGCGGGGAAGCGCTCACGGCCGACGCGCCAGACATCGAATACGTCTATATACGTAAGCATCGAGGAGCGAATGCGGCGGCAACTGGGCACGCGGGTCTCGATCACCCGGGGGCGGAAAGCGGGCAAGATTGTGGTACACTTCTTCTCGGCCGAAGACCTCGATCGGCTCGTTGAGATGATGCTGGCCTAAAGGAACACTCCGTTCATGCCGACACAGACAAGGGGCTCATCTGTGCACAAGGAGGAACGGAGCATGTGGTCGTGGAACGACAGTACGGACCAACAAGCCGGCAAGGATGAAAACTTCACCTACCTGGGCAAAGGAGTGGACTTCAAGGGCGTCATCACCTTTGAAGGCACGGTCCGGGTGGATGGACGATTCGAAGGGGAAAGTCATACTAAGGGCACGCTCATCATCGGGGAACAGGCCGTCGTGACGGGCGTGATCAATACCGGCACCATGATCGCGCAAGGCAAGGTCAGCGCGTCGGTCACGGCGACCGAGAAAATTCAGCTCCTCAAGCCTGCGGTCCTGGTCGGAGATGTCCGAACACCGAGCCTGTCCATCGAAGAAGGCGTGCATTACCATGGATTTTCGAACATGGGCACCGATCGCTTTGCCGAACAATCTCCCTCCCCTGAGCGGGACAATGTTCATCAGCTGATCGTCCCCAGAGAAAAGACTCGCGTGTCCCAGGCACTGTGACGCCCATACTATGACCCAACCCTCCATCATCCTCGGCATGAGCGGGGGAGTGGACAGTTCCGTGGCCGCGCTTCTGCTCACGCAGCAGGGCTACCGTGTGCATGGCGTCACGCTCCAAGTCTGGGAACATGAGGACGAAACGGTCGCCGCGTCTAAGCGGTGGCAGGAGCGGGGCTGCTGCAAGGTCGGCCTCGCCCGCCACGTGGCCCAGCACCTGAAGATCTCCCATGAAGTCGTCGACACTCGCCTTCCGTTTCGGGAGGGTGTCATCGATGATTTCGTCGACGGCTACCTGCATGGGACCACACCCAATCCCTGCATCCGTTGCAACGAACGCGTCAAGCTGAAGGCCCTCTACAAGCTCGCTAAATCGCGGGGGATCGACTATGTGGCCACCGGCCACTATGCCCGGATCGTCTCAGGCGACGCCGCCGACGGGTTGGCGCGCGCGGCTGATACCAAGAAGGATCAGTCGTACTTTCTTTATCGCCTCCCGGCCGAATGGCTCCCGCGGCTCCGCTTTCCCCTCGGTGAGATGCACAAGAGCGAGGTATGGCCGCTGGCGGAATCACTGGGGCTCCCCACCGATGAGCTCAAGGAAAGCCAGGAAATCTGCTTCGTAAGTCACGGCGACTACCGGAGTTTTCTCAAGACCGAAGCGCCAGAGGCGCAGCGGCCTGGGCCGTTTGTTGATGACTCGGGGACTGTGTTGGGAGACCATGAGGGGGTCGCCTTCTACACGCCCGGGCAGCGTCGCGGACTCGGCGTGGCGACCGGCCGACGGCTCTACGTGCAGCGCGTAGAGCCTATGACCAACACCGTGGTGCTGGGGGGGGAAGAGGCCCTGCTTCGATCGGAATGTCAGGTGGCGGATCTTAATCTCTTTGATCGCTCGCTCTCGACACAGCCGATTGAAGCGGAGGTGAAAGTGCGATACGCCACGCCCGCGGCTCGTGCGACCATCACCCCGCAGCCCAATGGTACTCTGTTTGTGCGATTCCATGCTCCACAGCGTGCGCTCTCACCGGGACAATCCGCCGTCTTTTACCGGGCTGATCATGTGCTCGGCGGCGGCATCATTCAGTAAGCCTCCTGCGCCTGTAATCCCAAAATGATAATGTCCGCTTTCGCCAAGATAGGAATGTCCTCTTTACTGCTAGACTGCCCGCCCTCACAAGGAGGGCCGGATGGTCGGAGAGGACAAGGTCATGATGAGTGTGAAGGAACTGCGGCGGGTGCATGTGATTCGGCAGGCGATGGACCAGAAGCTTCGGCAACGCAAGGCGGGGGCCCTCCTGGGGCTGACGGTGCGGCAGGTCCGGCGCCTGCTCAAGCGGGTGCGAGCCGAGGGGGACGCGGGCCTCGCGCATCGGGGGCGTGGGAAGCCGTCGAACCGGCGGATTCCGGAGACGGTCAAGGCCAAGGTGCTGACGCTGTACGAGCAGCGGTATGGGGATATTGGGCCGACGCTGCCGGCGGAGAAGCTGGCCGAGCGCCACGGGATCACGCTCACCGTGGAGACGCTGCGGGGCTGGCTCCTGGAGAAGGGGGTG
>JACRLS010000222.1:0-2338 GCA_016235225.1 Nitrospirota bacterium
GCGAAGGCCTGCAGGCTTTTCCGCTCTTCGGAATCCAGGGCCAGGAGAATGTGCGCTTCTTCCCCGTGCATCAGACGGAGGCTCAGGAAGGGCTCCTCCCGGCGCTTCTCGCGGTTTTCCCAGACGGCGTCGATCAGTTGGACCTTGTCGAGGGCCGCGGCCGACACCACATCGTAGCGGAAGTAGGAATCGCCCACCACCATGTCGAACAGGACAGCCCCCGCGGTCAGCACCAGAACGTTCAAGCGCCCCTGCTCCTCGTAGCCCTCGGGCAGGAACCGGTTGACATGGATCAGCGCGATCTTGCGGTCCCCCAGCGCCGTATGGATGTTTTCCTTCAGCGCGTTGTAGTCGATCTGCAACGCCCGCTCGTCCGGATTGGTCGCGGCAACCGCCGCCGCTTCGATCCGCTTGTAGACTTCATCTGCCGTCATCATCTGCGCCATGGTGGTCCGTTCCTTTCCTTTACCCCGAATGATTCATGAAGGCCGAACTCTGTCGAGACCCTGGACACGCGGAAGGAGTACGGTAACCGAGGCAGGTTTCCGAATGCAACCCCTCTTAGGGCCCGATTGAGTTTCGGGCCTGGAAGGTTTTCGTGTAGCGAACCGCCCCCGCGTCGTCTCGAATCTCGAGGCGCAGCTCTTCGCCGGCGATGGTCACGACCCCGAAATTGTAGAAGCCGGTTTCCGTGTACAGCGTCGTGGGATGGAAAGTCTGATCCAGCGGGGCCAGGCGGCCGGGAGACGCCGAGAGCGGGCCGGCGACAAATTCATGGAAGTCCGGGGTCCCGTCGCCATCCGGGTCATAGGCGTTGATCTGCGGATAGTGGACGTCTGCGGACAGCCACACGACGTTTCGGACTGATTGCGCCATGATGGTCGCCACGATGCGCGACAACTCATTCGAGAACCCGGTCCCGTCTTCGCCCTTCGCCCAGCTATCGATGCCGGGAATCAGCTTGGATCCAGGTTTGGGAATCGACACGGGCACCGTACTCACGATCACTTTCCATGTCGCGTTTGAGCGGGTCAGCGCGTCCAGGAGCCAGTCACGCTGGGAGGTTCCCAGCATGCTTTTCCCCGGACCATCCGGCTCCCCGTTGTAGCTCCGATACTGCCGGGTATCCAGGATGAACAGTTCGAGATCGTGGCCCCAGCGGAGCTTGCGATAGAGCCGGAAGGGATCATCCGCCTGCCCTCCGACCGGCCAATATTCGAACAAGGCCTGCCGACCGAAGGCCATCAGCGGGTCGTAGGGGCCGGAAAAATTGTTGCGGACCTCATGGTCGTCCCATGTGACGATCACCGGCACCTCGGCCAGGAACCGCCGCAGGTCAGCGGCGCCACGCTGGTAGCGATGCTTCGCGCGGTAGGTGTCCAACGACGTGGCGAGAAAATCCGCCCCGGGCACATTCGGAGGTGACGTGCACCGGTCATCCCCATAGATCGTATCGCCGAGCAGGAGGGCGACGGTGGGAGCGACCTCGCGCATTTTATCGAAGATCGGATAGCCGCCCTGTTCTCCGCGACAGCGCTGTTGCCCGCCCATATCGGCGCTCCAGACCACCGTGACCGGCTGGGCACGGTCCGGCGGAGGCGCCGTCGTAAACGCACCCTCAAGCCCCGCGGGGAGCACTCGCTTGGATACAGCCTGGCCCGGCATCGCGCCGGGCAGAATCCGGAAATGGTATCGGGTGGCCGGTTCCAGCCCCGTCAGCGCCACCGTCACCGTCAGATCTCGCTCCGTGGTGATCGACGTGTGCAGCGATTTCCAGACGGCCTTGTCATCTCCCCCATCTTGCCGCCACTCAACCTGAACGGGAGAGGGCTCGCTGCCCTGGAACCAGAGCAGGGCGGAGGTCTCGGTTACATCCCCGATGGCAAACCCCTGGGGAACGCTTCCGCCGACCATAGAGACGGCCCCCTTGTCGAGAAACGGGCCGGAAGCCGGCAGTGGAGGCGAGGACATCGAGGGGGAGCAGCCGGCCAGAAGCCCGATGACGAGGACCTGCGAGACGGCCAGGAGCGCCCGCCCCATCCCGTTCGATCCGGTCCGGCCGTCTTGAAATCCGCGCAGCGCTAGCTCATACTTAGACAACAACGATCGACTCGGTATGAGTGAGGGAGTACGCATCATGAGCGCTCAGGCCTGTGTCATTGAAGCATGTAAGGGCAACGTGTACGCACCGGCCGGCACCGGGGTCGTGTGCAAAGATCATTTCCTGCAATTTCTCACCTGGCGGCGGCGGAGGGGTCCCGGCATGTTCCACAAGTATGCGGCCATGACCACCGATGAGCGCGATCCGGTTGTCGCGGAGTGGGCGAAGAGCGTCATC
>JACRLS010000222.1:2352-3961 GCA_016235225.1 Nitrospirota bacterium
TAGCTGCCCGTCGTTCGTATCTCGTTTTTCGTATCTCGCCTGGTCCGGCTCGCCGGTCCGCGAACGACGAGATACGAGCGACGAGGAACGATCCCCCTCCAGCTCAGCCCATCACCGGCGAGCCGTGGTGATGGATGAGCTTCCACTCCCCATTCATCCGCTCGAACAGGTTCGTCGCCAGCACCCGGCTGTGGAGGCCTTCATCCGCAGACTGCTGGGCCGTGAGATGTTCCGTACAAATCACCCAGGCCAGATCGCCGGCCACCTGGACTTGAATCTCCGCCAGGTCGAATTTCATGGAGAACGTGTTATTGAAGATCAGGACCCATGAATCCCGGACGGCCGGCCAGCCCACCCGGAGCGTCCACCCTGGGTGGATGCAGGTGACATATTCCTGGTTCGCCCAGATCCGATCCATGCGCGCGATGTCCAGGCTTTCAAAGGCGTGGTAAAAGTCCTGATTCGCCCGCGTGACTTCCTCGATTCGTTCCTTGATCACACCCCTCCCCTTCGGCCGAGAGGGGCCTATCATACTGCAAACCATGAGGCCGGAGCGAGCAGGATATCACGCCCAAGAACAGAGATAGACGCATCTCCTGGATTCCCGCTCCCGTCATACCCGCGCAAGCGGGTATCCAGTCTTGTTCTGGTTTCCCGCTTTCGCGGGAATGACGAAAAAGAGCGCTCAGGACTTGCATGGAACCGCCCGCCTGCCGGAAGCCTCTGGCGGGCAGGTCATACCCGCGCAAGCGGGTATCCAGTCCTTCTCTGACCAAACGGGTGAACGTCCCGCTTTGCCTACAACCCATCATGGCAAAGAGATCCAAAATCTTTTTCAATTCCTATCTCTGTTCTTGGATCACGGATGCGTGGAGACGGCCGGCTCGTGAGGGTGGAAGCCGGCTGCGGCTGAGAACCGGGAGAAGAAATCTAATCTATTGCTTCTTGTGAACCTTCGCCTTCCCTTTCGCCGACATTCCTGAGGCCGGCTTATCCGACACCGCCTGCGCCCCCGACCGGCCGACATCAGATGAACCACCGGCACTGACGGCCTCCATCATGGCCTTGCGATTGGCAAAGCTCTTCCCCGCCAACGGGCCCCGGTCACAGACGAATCGGCCGCCTTTCTCCGCATGGCAATCATGCTTATCAGCAGGCTTCGCGGCCCATCCCGCCGCAGGCATGAGAAACAGGACACTCAATAAAGCCGTCAGCATATATCGCATGTGCATCGCGTCCTCCTCTTCAACAGTCTCCTTCGGCATGAAGACCGACGTGCTGAAGTCGGATACGGGCAAACCGGGTGGCAGGGCTGGCCGGACGCCGGCAGGTGAACAGAAAGAACAGCAACGAGCTGAGATGAGGAAGAAACCAGTGACTCGTAACGCGTGGTTCGACAGGCTCACCACCCTGAGCTCGTCGAAGGGTCACATGTCACGTTGTGTCGGCAGATGGGAAGTGGAACGGCCTGTTAGCGCCCGGGGCTGTGCTGGCCGGATCCCGGGTGAGGACCGAATCGTCTCGAGCCCGCCCCGGGGCCCGGATGCGGTCGGTCTGACCCGCCGCCCGGTCCGCGCCCGCCGAACTCTCGACGCAATTCGCGGCGAAA
>JACRLS010000223.1:0-4213 GCA_016235225.1 Nitrospirota bacterium
GCCATATAGGCTTCGCAGCCGATGATGGGCTTGATCCCCGCGTCTTTGGCTTTCCGATAGAACTCGATGGCGCCGAACATGTTCCCGTGGTCGGTAATGGCCACGGCCGGTTGCCTGAAGTCGCGGATCTGGCGGACCAGCGGATCAAGCTGATTCGCCCCGTCCAGCAGGCTGTACTGGGTATGCAGATGGAGGTGAACGAATTGTTCAGGCACAGGAGGGATCCAAAGATGCTCCAGTCTAGGCGGATGCCCGGGGATAGTCAATGGACCCGAAAGCCTGTCCATGGCTGGTCTCAGCGCATCTGCGGCGCGCTCACGACAACGGCCTATACCGCTTCTCTCGGTGAGATCCGACTGTGCGCGAGAGGACGCATGCGCCTTGCGCGGATGAGGAGCCATCTGGTATTCTGCCTTCCTTTTTGAGCGTCACCAGCGTGCGTTCCCTCATGATCAGGAGCGTCCCATGGCCAAGATTCAACGGGCGATAGTCAGTGTGTCAGATAAAACGGGCGTGGTGGAGATGGCCAAGGGACTGGCAGCCTTGGGAGCGGAGATTCTCTCGACCGGGGGCACCGCAAAAACTCTCCGTGAGGCAGGGGTGGCGGTCACCGACGTGGCGGCCTATACC
Organism: Nitrospirota bacterium; assembly: GCA_016235225.1. GTDB lineage: Bacteria > Nitrospirota > Nitrospiria > Nitrospirales > Nitrospiraceae > RSF151. Next base: position 631 of record JACRLS010000223.1, read on the forward strand.
GGCTCGCCGGAGATTCTCGACGGACGCGTAAAGACCCTCCATCCCAAGGTCCACGGAGGATTGCTGGGACGGCGATCGGTGCCGACTCATGTCGAGCAGATGAAGCAGCACCATATCGGGCCGATCGACGTCGTCGTCGTGAATCTGTACCCCTTCGAGGCGACGATCGCCAAGCCCAATTGTTCCTTCGCGGAGGCCATTGAGAATATCGACATCGGCGGGCCCTCAATGTTGCGCTCAGCCGCGAAGAACCATGAAGACGTGCTGGTGGTCGTGGATCCCGCCGACTACGGACGCGTACTGGAGGCGGCAAGATCCGGGTCGGCGTCGCACGAGCTACGGCGTGAATTGGCCATGAAGGTGTTCCAACACACCGCGCGCTATGACAGCCTGATCGCCGGCTATCTTGAACGGCAGGTGACCGGGCCCGACACGAAATTTCCCCAGATGCTCTCCCTGCAGTTTGAACGAGTGGAAACTCTTCGGTATGGCGAGAACCCCCATCAGCAGGGCGCGTTCTATCGTGAACTCCATGCCGCCGAACCCTCGGTGTCCAATGGGAAGATTCTCCACGGCAAGGCCATGTCCTATAACAATTTTCTGGACGCCAACTCGGCGCTCGAACTGGCCAAAGAGTTCGACCAGATGGCCGTGGTGATCATCAAGCACAACAACCCCTGCGGGGTGGCACTCGGCGCCACTCCGGTTGAGGCCTATGTGAAGGCTCGCGAGGCCGATCCCATCTCGGCCTTCGGGGGCGTCATTGCGTTTAATCGCCCAGTTGATCTGGCCGCCGCAAAGGAAATTACGTCCACCTTTGTGGAAGTCGTCGTGGCGCCCGGCTATGCCGAGGATGCCCTCGCCGAACTGCGGCGCAAGAAGGATCTTCGGCTGCTGGATGTCGGCCCCCTCACGAAGGCGAAGCCGGGGGGATACGATCTGAAGAAGCTGGTGGGTGGACTCATCGTGCAGGATCGTGACCTTGGGACCTTGGCGGATCTCCGCGGCCTTGCGGTTTTGACCGTGCGGAAGCCGACCGGCGACGAATATGCGGCCTGTGCCTTTGCCTGGATTGTGTGCAAGCACGTCAAGACGAACGCCGTTGTCTACGCCAAACCGGGCCAGACCGTCGGGATCGGTGCGGGACAGATGAGCCGCGTGGATTCGGTCAAGCTGGCCGGCATGAAGGCCGTGCTGCCGGTCAAGGGGTGCGTGATGGCTTCGGATGCCTTTTTTCCGTTCCGGGATGGCATCGACGCTGCGGCGCAGGCGGGAATCACGACGATCATTCAGCCAGGCGGTTCGATCCGCGATCCGGAGGTGGTCAAAGCCGCGGACGAACATCAGATGGCGATGATTCTGACCGGAATGCGACACTTCAGACACTGACGCGGACAAGAGGTCGTGAAGTGGTTCCGGTTCGAATGGGACTGACTTTAGGCTCCTGCCGCTCTGTCACGTGTCATCACCCGATCACGACTTTCATATGAAAGTGCTGGTTGTTGGCAGCGGCGGGCGGGAACATGCCCTGGTGTGGAAGCTTGCCATGAGTCCACGCGTCCCGACGCTCTACTGCGCGCCGGGCAATGCCGGCATTGAATCTCTGGCCACCTGTGTCCCGATCCCCGCAGAGGATGTGACCGGGCTCAAAGCCTTTGTGACCGCCGAGGGTATTGATCTCACCGTGGTGGGCCCCGAAGCCCCGCTCGCAGCGGGGATTGCCGATGAATTCCGGAAAGCCAAACTGCGGATCTTCGGGCCGACCAAGGCCGCGGCTCAGCTAGAGGCCAGCAAGAGCTTCACGAAAGACCTGCTGCTGCGCCACGGCATTCCCACGGCCCGATCAAGAACCTTCGATCGGGTACAGCCGGCGCTGGCCTATCTTGAGAACCATCCGCTGCCGGTCGTCGTCAAAGCCGACGGGCTGGCGCAGGGCAAAGGAGTGGTCGTGGCCACCTCGCGGGATGAGGCGAGGGGGTCTGTGCGCGCCATGCTGGAAGAACAGGCCTTCGGGGCGGCGGGGCAGCGGATCGTCATCGAAGAATTTCTGGACGGCGAAGAGGTCACGATCATGGCCTTCACCGACGGCAAGGCCGTGGTGCCGATGGTCGCGGCGCAGGATCACAAGCGCGTGGGGGACGATGACACCGGGCCCAATACCGGGGGGATGGGGTCCTACGCGCCAGCGCCGGTGGCGACGGCGACGTTGCGCGCCACTGTCCAGCGTGAAATTCTGGTGCCTGTGGTCGAGGCCATGGCCAAGGCCGGGCGACCCTATCAGGGCGTCTTGTACGCCGGGCTCATGATCGTCAAGGGGAAGCCCTATGTCCTGGAATTCAATGCCCGCTTCGGCGACCCTGAAACGCAGGTCGTACTGCCGTTGCTAGACACGGATTTCCTTGATGTCATTGAGGCCGTCGTCGAGCACCGGCTGGATCAACTCACGGTGAGCTGGAAGGCGGCCGCGGCTGTTTGCGTGGTCCTGGCCTCGGGCGGGTATCCTGGCTCGTATCAGAACGGTTTCCCCATCGCGGGAGTGCCGCCGCAGGATCCGACCCAGCGCATGCTTGTTTTTCATGCCGGGACCAAGCAGGTGGGCGACAGGCTCATGACGGCGGGCGGGCGCGTGATGGGCGTCACCGGGATCGGACTGGATTTTCAGGAGGCGCGCGCCGCGGCCTACAGGGTGGCGCAGGGGATTACCTTCGACGGATGCCACTTTCGCACCGACATCGGTCACCGGGCCGTGGCGGCGACGAAATCCGGTCCAGCCTAGTCGGGGTGGCGCACATGCTCCACACCCGCCAGGTCACTGCCGAGACTGTGGAGGCGGTCTGTCAGGAGGCCGCGGCCGTGGTCCGGCGGGGTGGTGTCATTGCCGTACCGACCGAAAGTTCCTATGCCCTCGGCGCGGATCCATGGAACGGTCCGGCAGTTGAGCGGGTGTGCGTGCTGAAAGGGCGCCCGACCGGAAAGCCCATCCTGGTGCTTCTCGCTAATCGAACCCAGGTGTTCCGGTTTGCTCGGGCCGTTCCGAAGCTTGCCGCCGCGTTAATGGACCACTTCTGGCCGGGGCCATTGACGATTGTCCTGCCCGCCGTTTCCGGACTGCCGGCCCTTTTGACCGCTGGAACCGACACCATCGGTCTCCGGTGGTCCGCCTGTCGAGACCTTCAGCTCCTCCTTGACGCGACGGGGCCGCTGACCGGAACCAGCGCGAATCGATCCGGGGACGCGCCGGCTTGCGCGGCTGAGGAAGTGGCGCGAGCCTATGGGGCCCATCTCGACTTGCTGCTCGATGCCGGACCGACGGCGGGTGGACTTCCGTCGTCCCTGCTTGATCTGACGTGGCCCCCCCGCCTGCTGCGGGAAGGCGCCATTTCACAGGCGACTCTTGAGGAAACACTTGCCAGATTCGGCGAGTCCTTGGCATAATCCGACCCACGGCGGGACGGGGTCCCGAAAGAGTACGTAGATCGGCTCAGAGACGACGACCGACACACTATAGGGAGGGAGAAGGCAGCATGGATACAGGATGGTGGCGCAGAGCGGCGGGATGGGGGGGTATGATCGGACTGGCGCT
>JACRLS010000223.1:4282-6938 GCA_016235225.1 Nitrospirota bacterium
TGATCGGACTGGCGCTGGTTCTCGGTGGCTGTGACTACTGGCCACCCGCGTTGCAGGCACAGATCGAACAGCTGCGGGTCGATGTGCAGACGGCTACGACGGATCGCGCGAAGCTCGAAAGCCAGCTCTCGGAAACGGCCAAGCTGAAGGATGAGCTGCAGGCCCGAGTGGACGAGCTGAGTCGGGTGAATCGGGATCTCACCACGCGGGCGTCTGGGCTGGAAGCCCAGATGCATGCCTTACAGGACAAGCTGGCCAAAGCTGCGGCGGTGAAAAAACCGGCTCCGGCCAAGTCAGTGAAGCCCGCCGCCAAGCCCGCTCCGAAGAAGAAACCTGGTCGCGCGGCTTAGGACGACGATCCGGAGGAGGGCGTCGAGCCCGATGAGGACGTCGATGAGGAGGCGGCTGGCGTCGAGGATGGAGACGACGTGCCGTTCGTGCCTGTGCTGGTCGAGGATCCGGACTCGGACGGCTCCGGTTTGCTCGTATCGGCGCCCCCGTCTTTCGGTTTGGCCGTCTCACCTGTGGCGCCGTCGGCCTTGTCGGTCGGCTTGAGCTTGTCGGAGTAATCCGTCACGTACCAGCCGCTGCCCTTGAACATGATCGCGGGCGGAGAGATGAGCTTGCTGACCGGCTGGCCGCAGCGTTCGCAGGCGGTGAGCGGTGGATCGCTCATCCGTTGTTTCACTTCAAATCGGTGCTGACAACTCTGACAGAGATATTCGTACACCGGCATAGGGCATATTCCTCTCGTCTTGTTCCCATCCCGCGCCCGATCCGTTGACTCGCTGAGAGCTGGTTTCAGGAACGGCCATCCTGTCGGCGGGCTGCTGCGGGGCCTAGCTGAGCTTGCGGAGCGCCGCCTCCATTCGATCCATCCCGGTTGCGACCGCCTCATAGCCGGTGGCATAGGAGAGGCGAAGGTGGGCCGAGCTGCCGAACGGCTCACCGGGGATGACCGCGATCCGAGCATCCGTGAGCAGGTAGGTGGCCAAGTCGGCGGGCGTGGTGAGCAGTCCCTGCGGGCCGCGACGGTGGAGGACCCCGCTGACATTGGGGAAGGCGTAGAAGGCACCCTGCGGGAGCCGGCAGTGGACGCCCGGCATCTGATTGAGCCGCTGGACCATCAAGCGCCGCCGCCGGTCGAACTCCTTGACCATCCGACTGGGAAATTCATCGCCGGCGTTGATCGCCGCGACGGCGGCTTTCTGCGAAATGGAGGTCGCATTCGACGTGCTTTGGCTCTGAATATTGGCCATCGCGGTGAGGAGCTCTTTCGGTCCAGCGGCATAGCCGATCCGCCAGCCGGTCATGGCGTAGGCCTTGGAGACGCCGTTGATCACGACTGTGCGGGCGAAAACTTCCGGACTCAAGCTGGCGATGCTCGTCTGGGTGATGCCGTCGTAACAGATCTTCTCGTAGATCTCGTCAGACACGATCAAGAGATTGTGACGGAGTGCCACGTCGGCGATCACCTCGAGCGTCGCGCGGTCGTACATGGCGCCAGTGGGGTTGCACGGGCTGTTCACGATAATAGCCTTGCTCCGGGGGGTGATCACCGACTCGAGTCGCGCGCGTGCGATCGCGTAGCCTTCCTCCTCGAAGGTGGGGAGGAACACAGGTGTGGCGTCATTGAGGAGCACCTGGTCCGAGTAGGACACCCAGTAGGGCGTCGGGATGATAATCTCGTCGCCGGCCTCATAGAAGGCTTCCGCCAGATTGTAGAGGCTGTGCTTCGCGCCGCAGGAGACGAGGATTTGAGACTTGTCATAGCGAAGGCCGTGGTCCGCCTCGAGTTTCTTGGCGATGGCGTGCCGGAGCTCGTCGGTCCCGGAGGACGGCGTATATTTTGTAAAGCCGGTGCGGATCGCGGCTTCGGCGGCCGCCTTGGCGTGGTCAGGGGTGTCGAAGTCCGGTTCGCCGGAGGCAAAATCGATGACATCGACACCCTGGGCGGCCAGGGCCTTGGCCTGCGCCGTAATTGCGAGCGTGGGGGAAGGGACGATGCGTCCCGCACGGGCCGCGAGCTTCATGAGACCTTGGTTCCTCTGCGTCCGAAGAGGCGTGCTCCCACCAGCGGATGCACGAAGGCGTCGAGGCGACCGCCGAGCGAGGCCACTTCCTTGATGATGCTGGAGGTGAGATAAGTATACTCCTCGCTGGGCGTCAAGAACACGGTTTCAAACCCCTCGGCCAGTTTCCGGTTCACCAGTGCCATCTGAAATTCATATTCGAAGTCGGAGATCGCCCGCAACCCACGAATGACGGCCCGCGCGCCACGATCTCGGACAAAATCGACCAGCAGCCCCTGAAACGCTTCCACGTCCACGTGCGCCAGCTCCTTGGTGACGAGCCGGACCATATCGACCCGTTCGGCCAGATCGAACATCGGGCGCTTCGTCGGACTGAGGGCCACTGCGACGATCACCTTATCAAAGACCCGCAGGCTCCGCCGGATGATGTCGGTGTGGCCGTGTGTGATGGGGTCAAAGGTGCCGGGATAGACGCCGATCTTCATTGAGCTGAGGGTCCTTCTTCGAGACGTTCAAACCGTGTCAACGACGTGTCTCCATACCGATACTGTCGTCGTTGCACCAATCGACCGATCTGCGCGGGAAGAGGCTGCGATGTCGCGTGTTCGAGGATCACGATCGAA
>JACRLS010000205.1 GCA_016235225.1 Nitrospirota bacterium
GTTCATCGTTGACCTCGACGGAGATGTCCAACTGGGCCTGCTTGCCGCGATTCGTCACCGTCAGCGTCGTCTTCCCGTTGCCGGTAATCTGGAGCAACCCCTCGGGCAAGACCTTGATCACCTTCTCATTCGACGACTGGTATGTGGTGCCCGCTGATGGTGAGGCCATGGCGCGTGTGACTCCGTCGGCGAAGGTGCCGACAACCGGCAAATCGAACGTCTTGCCCATCGAGTCGATCTGCCCGTAGGTCGCGGCTTGGCCCGCGCGGCCGAGCCGGAGGGGTTTCTCCGTTTCAAAGTCGATGGACGTCAGTTCGGCATCCGAGTTCACCTGCACGACGACTTCGTCGAACAGCGAGCGCGTGCCGAGTCGGCCCCGCGTGACTTCCGCCACGGCCAGCAGACGCATGCAACCGATCACATCGTTCGGGACCCGGAGTTTTCCGCCGAAGGGCGGCGTCTTGTCAGAACCGGCCACCAGGGTCGCCACCGCGACCACCGGCGCACCCGAGGTGGAGTCTGCCAGGGAATGCTTTTCATTTGAGACTCGACCGGTGCCTGGTTCGCGGATGCGGGAGTCTTCCTGCTCCACGAGCGTCTCGCCCAACTCCGGATACCAATAGTATCGGACGGTGACGATTCCGCTGTCCTGCCCGAGGTCCACGCTCGCCGTCACGGTCTGTCCGGACTTCACGATGCTGTGTTCGGCGGGACTGGTGATCCGGAGCGCGAGCGCCGGCTCCGCCGACATGGCTAGGCCTCCGGCAATTGTGCAGACAAGCAAGATTCGATCATACGCTTCACGCTTCACGTTGGACGTTTCACGTCTCATCGTGGTCATCTCGTCAGATGGTACGGCACGTCCGTGAGGATCACCCGCTCTTTGAACAGCAAGGCTGCCTTGAGCATGAGGGCTCGCTGATTATGAAGGATATTCTGCCACCAGTGGGCCGGCAGGATTTCGGGGATGACCACCGTGACCCAGCCTTCCGCATCTTTGTTCAAGAGATCCTCGACATAGTCGAGCAGCGAGCGCAGAACCGAGCGATAGGGCGAGGGCAGCACGATCAGCGGCACGCCGCACCCCCACTGCGCCCATTTGATTTCGGTCTTGGCCGTCTCTTCGGTATCGATGTCGACGAGGACGGCGCGGGCGTCCGCGCCACGGCTCCGGGCATAGTCCACCGCCCGGATCACCGCGCGATTCACGCCGCTGATGGGGATGATGACCGTGTTCCGCCTCGGCTGCGGGGGACGCGTGTCACGTGTGAGCCCGACCTGCTGGGCGACCGCATCATAGTGCGCATGGACCGCGCGAAACCACGTGATCAGCAACGGTAACAGCGCCACGACGATCCAGGCCCCGTGCATGAACTTCGTGGAGCCGATGATGAGGGTGGCGACGCCGGTCACAAGGGCGCCGGTTCCATTGATGAGCAGCTTTTTCCGCCAGTGAGGCCCGCGCTTCTCCAGCCACCGCTTGCACATGCCGGCTTGCGCGAGCGTGAAGGCGAGAAACACGCCGACGGCATAGAGCGGAATCAGGGCATGGGTGTCGCCTTGAAACATCACGATCAAGAGGCAGGAGAAAAATCCCAGGATGATGATCCCGTTGGAGAAGACGAGTCGGTCCCCCATGATGGCCATCTGATGCGGCATGTAACTGTCTTTCGCCAGCAGGGACGCGAGGCGGGGAAATCCGGCAAAGGCGCTGTTGGCCGCGAGGACCAAGATCATCATCGTGGAGGCCTGCACCAAATAGTACAAGGGGCCGGTCCCGAACGTCACGCGCGCGACTTGCGACACTACCGTTTCATCTGTCTTGGGCAGCACGCCGAATTGATAGGCCAAGACGGTGATGCCCATGAACAACGTTCCCAGGACGGCGGACATGCCGATCATGGTGAGCGCGGCATTTTTCGTTTCCGGCGGCTTGAAGGCGGAGACCCCGTTGGAGATGACCTCGACTCCGGTGAGCGCGGTGCAGCCGGATGAAAAGGCCCGCAGAAGCAAGAACAGCGTCATGGCCTCGGTCGCGCCCTGGGTGTTGGCCGTCGCCGCGTTAGCCGCGGAGCCAGGCGTGCCGCCCCACATGAGCCTGACGAATCCGACTCCGAGCATCAAGAGGAGGGACGCGATGAAGACGTAGGTCGGGACGGCAAAAATTCGTCCCGATTCCCGGACGCCGCGCAGATTCAGCACCAGCACCAGGATGATAGCCGCAAGGCCCAGCGCTTCCCGATAGGGAAAGAGCTCGGGCACGGCCGACGTGACCGCCGCGATCCCTGCCGCGACGGAGACCGCGACCGTGAGCACATAATCGATCATCAAGGAGGCGGCGGCGATGAGCCCCGGCATGGCGCCGAGGTTTGACCGCGCGACTGTGTAGGCGCCGCCGCCCTGCGGATATTCAAAGATGATCTGGGAATAGGAAATGGTGAGGATCGCGAGCAGTCCGACGATCAGGCCGCTGATCGGGAGCGACATCGGCACGGCGACCGAGCCGGCCAAGACGAGCACGAGGAGGATTTCCTCCGTCGCATAGGCGACCGAGGAAAGCGCGTCCGAAGAAAACACCGCCAGCGCCAGGCGTTTGGAGAGACGTTCATGGGCCGCTTGGGCAGTCTTGAGGGGGAGACCGACGAGGACGCGCTTCAATAGCATGGCGATATTATGTCACAGATATGTGAAAGGAGACAGAGCTGAGGGCCCTCAGCGGCGAGCGCGATCTCAGACGATGACTAAAGGTTGCCGAGCGGATGCGCCGCGCCTGAGAGCGGGTGGTCTTAGAACTGCCTCTGTGATTCACTGATCACGGCCACGTCAGAGGATATTGACAGTCATCCAAGAAGTTGAGTATCTTTACCCCCCCGCGGCTTCCTGTTGCTTGCCGGGCCGGGGTGCTGTTGGATCATAAGAGACGGCAACTATCTGGAAGGGCGATCGCCCAACCGGAGTCGATAGAGTGTCAGCCTGCTATTCTCTTCTCACTTTCATCGCACCATAGGGTTGAGGGTCCTGTACTACCAAGGAGGCCGGTCCATGTTCCATTCCAGGCATACCACGACATTCCTGTGCGCGCTCAGCGTCTTCGCCGGGATGGCCCCCCAGTGGCTCCCCGTGCCGGTGTCGGCTGAGCAAGCCGCTCGGGCGGATCATGCTACGGTTCACAAGGCCGGGATGCATGGCCAATCACCTGCGTGGCTCGAACAGTTGAAGGGACAGACCATCGTGGAGGACACGATGTCGGGACGCCCCGACCGTGCGGCGATGGTGGAGGCCCAACATCAGCGGATCATGCTGCAGATGGGCAAGGATCCGCAGGTCCATCAGGTCAACAGCGGCGTCTATAACGGCATGTCCATGACGCACCAGTACGGTGCGGGCGCGCAAGACCTGTTGTTGATGTCCGATGGTCGAACGGAGCCCGTCGGCGCCCAGGGCGGGAAGTGCCCGGCGTCGGCTCCCGTCAAGCAGTACAACGTCTCCGCCATCAACGTCGAGATTACGCTCAATCAGTGGCTGGATTTCTATCCTGGCTACACGTACGTCCTCGATGAAAATCTCGACAAGGTTCGCGAGGAAGAGGCGAAGAACAAAGCGGCTCGCGAGAAGGAAGGGGTCGATCCGGGAGCCGTGATCCCCGGTGTGCAGGCCCAGTGGATTCAGCCGCTCTCCATCCGCGGCAACCAGGGCGATTGTGTCAAAATCCGGTTGACGAACAAGCTGGAAGGCGGGGAGGATGTGAGCCTCCACATCCACGGCTCGGCCACGGTCGTGAGCACGACCGGAGCTTCCGCGACGACGACCAATCCCGATACGATTGCCGCGAAGGATAAGTCAGTCAATCTTGAATGGTATATCCATCCGAATACCCAGGAGGGTGTGCGGCAATTCCATACCTACAGCAACGATCGCGAGCTGACGGTGATGGGCCTCTTCGGTTCGTTCGTCGTCGAGCTCCGGCCACAAGCGGCTGGCAGGTGATGATCAAGAACGGCACGGGCCCTGACTTCCGCGAATTCGTGCTCTACTACCATGAAGTCGGTGACGAAGCCTTCCGCCCGGTCAATAAAAAGGGCGACTTCCTCCCGCAACGCGATCCGTTGACCGATGCCTATCGTCCGGGTGGCCGCGCCATCAACTATCGCAGCGAGCCCTTCGGCATCAACAACATGCACGTGCAGCACGAGTACTTCGGGTTCGAGGACGAGTCGATGGGGTATAGTTCCTACACCTTCGGTGACCCGTCCCCGACCATTCCCCGTTCCTATCTCGGTGACCCCGCGAAATTCCGCCTGGTGCACGGTGGATCCGAGGTGTTCCACTCTCACCATCCGCATGGCGGTTCGATTCGCTGGCCGCGCAGCCCGCGGGCGATCGACGACATGAATCTGTGGGCGACGTCGGTGAATGGTCCGGTGAAATACCCGGTCATTCGGGCCAAGACGGATCGAGTCGACGTGGAAGTGATCGGTCCTTCCGAGGCCCTTGATCTGGAGACGGAATGCGGGTCAGGCCTCTGCCAGCAGTTGGCGGGCGACTTCTTGTTCCACTGCCACGTGGCGCACCACTATGTCGCGGGCATGTGGGGGTACGGCCGGTTCTACAATACCCTCCAAGTCGGCGCGGCGCATACCGACACGATGCCGGATATGCGGGAGTTGCCGGATCGCGTGGGTCGTATGAAGCAGGGTGTCTCGTCGGACAAATTGATCGGTTCGACCGTCGATTGGTTCGGCAAGAAATTCCAGATCGTGGAGAAGGGCAAGACCAACTGGAAGACGAACCCCGCCCTGGTCACGGTCAAAGACTGGGTGGAGATGCAGCTGCCCACTATGGGCAAGCCCGGTCATAAGGATGATGAAAAGAAGCAGACGCTCGCCTACGACGCCACGGTGCTGGATTGGGTGTGGGAAGGCACTCGCGCCATGAGCGAGCGAGAGAGCACGGTGGAGAATCCCAAGTACAAGTCCACGCATCCGGGGAAGCGGCATCCGATCACGTTCGAACCGATGACCGGGAAAGTGGCGTGGCCGCATCTCACGCCTCATTTCGGACGGCGCGTGATGTTCTCGCCGAACCACGTCGGGGCTCCATGGTTGGAGATGGTCCGACGGGACGATAACGGCGAGGAGAGTTTGGATCAGGCGAAGCCTGGTGAAAATGGACGCTGGAGTCTTTGTCCGGAGAATGTCGGCCGGAAGAACTATAACGTCCATTTCATCAAGCTGCCGATCAAGATCGCCAAGGCCCAGGGAAAAGAGCCGCCGGTGGTCGACCCCAACGGCTTGATTTACGTGCTCCACGAGGAAGAAGCGGCCATCCGGGCCAATGATGACTTGAAGTATCCCTTGGTCGTGCGTGGCAATATCTATGACTGTGTGGACTGGACGCTCACGAGCGAGTGGGATGACGACGACTACAC
>JACRLS010000206.1 GCA_016235225.1 Nitrospirota bacterium
ACATCGGCTCGTACGTTTGCTCCACGCTTCTTTCAGACCCCACTTCGCAGTGACGCCCTTGCGCTTCGCTATGACTTCACCTCCATCAGGCTGTCAAAGGGACTTTCACCCTCAAGCTGTCGAACATGCTCGGCACACTCGACTGCGGGGCTGACGCGCCGGCGTCAGGCCCCGCTTTGTTTCGAGAGCATCGCCAGTTCCGCGCCGGTCGGTTCCCACGAGAGCGGCTGGGCCACCACGACCCGATCGCGCCCCCCCGACTTGGCTTGAGTCAGTGCCTGCTTCGCCGCGGACAAGAGATCTTCCGTCGTCACCCCGTGGTCGGGATACACGGCCACACCGACGGACACCGTCACCGGCCCCACGGTTCCATTCTGGGCCTGCACGCGCAGATCCCGCAGATCCTCTCGCACCTGCTCCGCACATTGCTTCGTGGCCTCGATCGACGCCTCCGGAAGCACGATGGCGAATTCCTCGCCGCCATAGCGGGCCACGACATCTTCCCGCCGGGTCCTGGCCCGCAGCCGTGCGCCCACTTCACGCAGAACCGCATCGCCAGCCGCGACGCCATGCACGTCATTGACCTGACGGAATCGATCGAGGTCCACGATGATGGCGCCGACCCGGCGATGTTTCCGCCCGGCCCGGCGCAGTTCCGCTTCAAGAAATTCTTCCAGATAGTTGCGCGAGAAGAGATCCGTGAGGGCATCCCGCACCGAGCCCGCCGTCACCGAAGCACGAGCCACAGCAGACGAACCCCGGTCGCCTGCGCTTTCGACCTGGCTCTGCCCCTGGGCATCCCGGATCGTGCAGACCGCGAGGCGCTGATGATCCTCAGACACCACCGACCGGACGTCGAGGGTGACCGGGAAGGCGGTCCCGTCCTTCTTCACCCCCTCCAGACGGCGTGCAGGAGCCCCTTTCTCGCCCTGGGCCGACTGGGCCCCTCCTGACACCGGCAGTTGAACCCGTTGGGGCACCAGCACCTCAATCGACTCCCCCACCAACTCCGATTTGTGGTAACCAAACACGTCTTCAGCGCGTCGATTGACGTCCTGGATGCGCCCCTCTGCGTCCACAGTTACCATGGCTTCAGCGGCCATCTCCCGGCGGAGCCGGGATCGCGACGCCACTTCCTGGTGCACGCGCTGCTCGCGGCGCAAACGCAGACCGACCAAACCGACTGAGGCAAAGGCACAGGCAGCCACGACGGCCGTGGAGGACACAAATTCCCGGGTCTGCGCCTTGGTTTGAACATCCTGCACGACGACGGAGGCGCGGGCCGACAGTTCAATCTCCTCCAAGGCCGTGCGCATCTCATTTCTGACCTGGGCTTGATAGCCTGTCTGGGCCAGCTTGTCGACCTCTGCCGTCCGCTTCTGACGGGAGAGCACCCCCAGCAATTCGGTCGCACTCTGATGTTCCACCCACAGGCCTCTCACTCTGGCCACCTGCTCACGGACCTCGATCTGGTTCGCCCCGACGTACTCGAGACCGAGGAGCGCCGACGCCACCTCTTGGTGCCACGGCTGCTGCACCCCCTGTCCGCTTCCCTGGGCGGCGCTCTCCACAGCCACACGAACTGCGCGCGCAGCATCCATCACCCGTTGATCCTGTGCGACCTGTTGCGCGCCCGCCACCTGAGCCGAATGGACCTGATAGGCCACGACAGCGACCCCGCCGACACCGACCAGGGTCGCTGCCAGGACGGCACCAACCCAATTCCGGGACCATTCACCCTTTCCCATGACTCCTCCACTTTCTTGCATCTATATTGAGATCAGATGTAGCCATTCGCCACCTGGTTCTCTCTCGGCTCCCCCGGACAGAAACTTGAGCTAATGGAGCGGAAAGGATCGGAGCCTCCGGCAATGGGCCCAGACCCGGGCAAACCCTCTACCCTGGCGGCTCGAGCATGACTGGTGATCGAGAAAGGCACGGAGGCTCTGCGGAAAGACGGCCGTCGATCACCGACGTCGCCGACGGTCTTTTTCACCGCCCTGGCTGGACTTTGAACCCGACGTTAGGTACCGTAGCCTCCGAGCCCCCGTAGCTCAGTTGGATAGAGCAGCGGATTCCTAAACCGCGGGTCGCACGTTCAATTCGTGTCGTGGGCACCACTTTCCTTTCCCGTTTCTCCCCACCAGCACGTTATCCGGAGTCGGCTTCCTGGAGTTGGAACGCCTGGGAGCGCAGCAGGAATTGGATCACCCGTTCACGGGACCGCTGTGTCATGGAGACAAATCGACACCGGACCACCTGGGCGGAATCATCGAGGTCGTCCGGTCTCACGTGAATGATCTCGGCCGTCACATGAAGGGGGGCGAGCGTCGGAAGCGCCAACACCACCTCCAGCCGATCTCCCACGCGAAACATGCGCTGGGTCGCAAAGCGGATCCCGCCCCCACTGAGATTCACCTTTGTGGGTTTGGGCGTGGGGCTGACTCGTGATCCCTCCGGGTAGTAGTCGATCGGAACAATGGTGTTGTGCCGGAAGAACTGGCGCCGGTCGCTATCGGGCCGGTAGGGTGACTTCATCTTCGGGTACGACATGCGTTCATGATAGCGCGGCCTGCGTGGCAGGCCAAGCAAATGGAGGATTTCAGCCATCCAGTCAGAAGGCCGCGCCGGACACAAGACGGAGGAGATGGCCTGGGGCGCTTCGCGATTCGAACAGAACGGTTGACGGCATCCGTCATCCTGGTGTGGAATGAGCCGGATGCCCTCGCTGCTCGACATCAAGAAGGCCACGGTCTATCGCGGCGCGACGCCTGTCTTTGACGGATTGACCTTGGAGATCGCCGAAGGCTGCCACACGGTGATCCTCGGTCCGAATGGATCAGGGAAAACCACCCTCCTTAAACTGTTGACACGGGAACTGTATCCGGTCCCCACCGAGGAGAGCCACGTGCGCCTCTTCGGGCAGGACAACTGGAACGTCTGGGAACTGCGCGCGCGGCTGGGGCTCGTCTCATCGGATCTCCAACAGGACTATGCCCCCTGGGCCACGGGCCTTGAAGTGGTGCTCTCAGGGTTTCGCGCCAGCAACGGGGTCTGGCCCCACCAGGAATTTTCCGATGCGGAGACTCAGCGGTCAGCGGCCCTTTTGAAAAAGCTGGGCGTGCCTCGTTTGGCAGATCGACCTTACGGCGCCATGTCGACCGGACAGCAGCGGCGACTGCTGCTGGGACGGGCCCTGGTGCATGATCCCGGAACGCTCATCCTGGATGAGCCGACCACCGGCCTCGATCTGCCGGCCGCCTTTCAATATCTCGACGTCATTCGCGATCTGATCCGGACAGGAAAGACCGTTCTCCTGGCTACGCATCACATCCACGAGATTCCGCCGGAAATCGAACGTGTGGTGCTCTTGAAGGACGGCAAGATTTTCGCGGACGGAGCCCGTTCAACGGTCCTAACCTCGAGGACCTTGAGCCGCCTGTTCGAGGCGCCGATCGAATTGGTTCAGATGAATGGCTGCCTGCAGGCCTTCCCGGCAGATCGGACGAACAGTGGAGCGAGAACGATAGGTTAGAGGAACGCACCGCCTGAAGCGGGAGAAACTTTCGAATCTACGGCTGAAACACTCGCGTCAGGAAGTCGCGAAGCTGGTTGCTTTGAACCAGCTTCTGCGTGAGGGCTCGCGCTTCGAAGTCGTCAGGGACCTTCGTGCGTCTGCTCTGCACGGACTCCGCGAGTCTCTTCGCGTCATCCGACATCGTCACCCGATCTGCTTCTCTGGAGTCGCGTGTGACTCGAAAAGGCGGGGTGGCTCGCGGCGACACTCCGGTGTAGGCCGCCAACGCGCCTGGAGCAAGTAGCGGTGACACAGCCACGGTTCCGCCCTCCTCATTCTGTCAGGACCTTGGGGCGATGACTGCCCAGTCCATCGCCTGCTATCAAGTCTAGCAGGCGACGCCCTTGTCCATTACTGCCCGATATCAGCCGCCCAGTGACGCTGCCCCCCATCATAGTCAGCTCTCCCCCGTTCTCCCGGCGGCGCCACGGATGAACTCATCTGGGGGTATCGGCGCGATTCCAAGACAGCCTGCCCCCTTCTGCCATGTCGTTCCGCCAGATATCAGTCCAGGGGTCCGACCGCCCACACGACGATTCCATTTGCAAGATGCTTCGAAATTCTGTTGACACGAAATTCTATTGAGACTTGCGGAAAGGGTGATGTTTAGGCTAGATTACCGCCCCGCACACAGGAGGGACACCGGAACACGGTGCCGAGTGTCGGAATGTACAGCCGGAACGGAGTCCACGCCACGCCTGCCGAAATTCACCAAGAGCCAACCGATCGCTACTCGACCTCGCTGGTGCTGGGATCGGCGGCGGTGATTTTCTTGATCGATCTCATCCTCCCACGCGGCATCGCCATCGGGGTCCTGTATATTATCCCGATCTTAATTTCCCTCCACCCCACACAACCGAAATTCACGCTGGCGGTGGGAGGAATCTGCACCGGACTGACTGTCATCGGGTACGTCCTTTCTCCAAGCGGCGCCACGTTCTGGATGTCGATCAGCAATCGTGGGCTGTCGATCGCCGCCATCTGGGTGACGGTCCTCCTGTCACAACAACGAGCCGAGGCGACCCGACGCATCGAAGCGCTTCAAGCACTCCTGCCGATCTGCGCGTCATGCAAGAAGATTCGCGACGACAAGGGTTATTGGAGCCAGGTCGAGCAGTACTTTGAGGCCCACACCAAGACCGTCTTTACGCACAGCCTTTGCCCGCACTGCGTGAGGAAGTGGTATCCGGAACTCCACCCGGAACTCTCCGAGCGGTATCCTGAAATCTTCGATCAGGTCTAAGGGCCTCATCCCGTCGGATTTTCGTCGGAACCGCGCCCCTCTTTTCCCCCGACCTCCTACGTTTCACAGTTTACTTTTTAGGCTTTGCCTTCGATGGGCTGTGGATCCTGGCTTCGAGACGCAGATCGTTGCCGAGACGAGTCACGTTGGGAGGCGCCAGCAACAGGGCCTGGGCGAGACTCGGCGAGGTGCCGCCGATCACGCCCACCGCATCGCGTCCACCGAGCAGCTTCGGAGCGACATACAAC
>JACRLS010000207.1 GCA_016235225.1 Nitrospirota bacterium
CAGTAGGGTGCCCGCCTTGACCTGCGTCAGCTTCTTCTCCATCGTCTGGCGAATCACATGCACCCGCCTGAGTTCCTTCACACTCATGATGACCCTGTCCTCTCTGACCATCTGGCCCTCCTTGTGAGGGCCGACAGTCTCGCAACGAAGAGGACATTTCTATCGTGGTGAAAGCGGACATTATCATTTTGGGATTACAGTCTCCGGGGGACCGGTGTCCGGGGGACCGGGAATCTAAGACCGCGAAAATGAACTTGACGCAGGCGAGATACGAGCGACGAGATACGATGAACGCGGCTAGCGTATCACGCCGAGTTCGCGGCCGACCTTGGCGAAGGCCGCCACGGCCTGATCGATCTGGGCGTGGGTATGCGCCGCGGAGAGTTGCAGGCGGATTCGGGCCAGCCCCTTGGGGACCACCGGATAGCTGAAGGCGATGACGTAGAGGCCTTCCTGCAGCAGACGATCGGCCATGCCTGTGGCGAGTACGGCATCGCCCAGCATGACCGGGATAATCGGCGAGAGCGGAACCCCTTCCGTCTTGGTGGCGGGCCCCAGCGTGAAGCCCAGTGAGGTCAGCCGGGTCCGGAGATGGGTCGCATGGCCGTGAAGCGTGGCCCGGAGGTCTTCTCCAGCGGCCACGAGGGTTAACGCCTGAAGGGCCGCCGACACAATCGGCGGCGGCAGGGCATTGGAAAACAAATAGGGTCGCGATCGCTGCCGGAGCAGCTCGATCACTTCCGCACGCCCGGTCGTGAACCCGCCGGCAGCGCCGCCTAACGCTTTTCCGAGCGTACTGGTGATGAGATCAATCTTATCGGCCACGCCGAAGACATCAGGGGTGCCTCGACCGCTCTTGCCGAACACGCCGGTCGCGTGGCTGTCGTCCACCACGACGGCCGCATCGTAGCGGCCGGCGAGACGGGCGATGAGGTCCAGTCGAGCCAGATCGCCATCCATGGAAAAGACTCCGTCCGTGACGATCAGGCGGATTCTGGCCGAGGCCGCGTCTTTCAAGGCGGTCTCCAGTTCAGACATGTCGGAATGGGCGTAGCGGAACCGCTTGGCTTTGCAGAGCCGGATGTGCCGTCGATCAGGCTCGCATGGTTCAAGGCGTCGCTGATGACGGCGTCGCGTTCGTCCAACAGGGTTTCAAACAGGCCCCCGTTGGCGTAGAAGCAGGAGCTGTAGAGAATGGCATCACCGGTGCCCAAGAACTCGCTCAGGGCGCGCTCGAGCCGCCGATGGAGGTCCTGGGTGCCGCAGATAAACCGCACTGAGGCCATGCCGTACCCGTAGCGGTCGAGTCCTTCCCGCGCGGCCTGCACGATCGCCGGATGGTTGGCGAGTCCCAGATAATTATTGGCGCAGAGATTGATGACCTCATTGATGCCCGAGGGTTGGGCGACGCGAATCGCGCTTCCCTGCGGACCGAGGAGTTGCCGTTCGACCTTGTAGAGGCCGGACGCGCGGATCTCGGCGAGTTGCTGCTCGACCGCGGTCTTGAGCGAGGCAGAGGCCATACTGTCGCAACAAGGTTAAGGCTAAGGTTGAGGCTAAGGGAGGGGATCAAACTTCTCTATCATAAACCTCAACCTTAACCTTGACCTGGAAAGAGCACGACCTTCCCGCACTGACCGGTTTGGATCAAGTCAAACCCTTTGGCAAACTCGGTCATTGGAAACGTGTGGGTGATGATCGGCTTGATGTTCAAGCCGGCCTTGAACAACCCCGCCAGCCGGTACCAGGTGCTGAACAGGCGGCGACCCGTGACGCCGTAGACGCGAATGCCTTTGAAGATGATCTCGTTGGGCAGGTCGAAGGAGACGGATCCGGTCGGGATGCCGAAGAGCGTGACCCGGCCGCCGTTCTTGACCGATCGGAACGCCTGGTGGAGGGCGGACGGGTGACCGGACATTTCAAGCGCCGCATCGACGCCTTCCCCCCCGGTCAGATCCAAAAGGGCGGCCTCCATGGTCTTCTCGGAATCCTGCGTGGCGTTCAATGTGAGGGAGGCTCCCAGTTGCTTGGCCAGCCCGAGACGGTAGTCGCTGACGTCGACCGCGATAATCGCCGAGGCTCCAGAGACGCGAGCGACGGCGATGGAGAGCAATCCGGTCGGGCCGCACCCGGTGATGAGGACGGTTCTGCCGGCCAGGCTCTCGGCGAGGGCGGCGTCCACGGCATTGCCGAGCGGTTCCTGGACGCAGGCGAACTCCGGCGGCAGCTCACGCGGAGTTTTCCAGAGGACGCCTTCCGGCAGCTTCACGTAGTCGGCGTAGGAGCCGTCCACGTCGACCCCAAGAATGCGATAGTCCTTGCACACGTGAGCCTGTCCCGTTCGGCACTGAAAGCAGCGTCCACAGGTCAAGTGAGATTCGGCCGCCACATAGTCGCCGACGCCCACGAGGGTGACGCCGGATCCGACAGCCACCACCTCGCCGCACATCTCATGGCCGATAATGCGCGGAAGGCGAATGCGACTTTGGGCCCAGTCATCCCACCGATAGATATGGCCGTCCGTGCCGCAGATGGAGGTGGCTCGGACACGAATCACGACTTCTCCCGGGCCCGGCGTCGGGTCGGGTACTGTTTCAAGAGTCAGGCCGGGAGCCGGAGCGGTTTTGACAAGCGCGCGCACGATAGGCCGTCCTTGGTGTGAGGCGTAATGCTGCGTGATTATCGCACAGCCCGTCACGATCACCAACATCTTGACCGGTTCCTAGCGAAATCGGTAGTCTGTGCGACTGGTTTCCTGGGTTTGTCTGGTTCGTCCGGTTTGTTCAGTTCATCTGGTTGATCCGGTTGATCTCGTGGTCTGGTCAATCTGGTGATCTGGTTCTTGACGAAAGAACGACGGGTGCCACAGCAACCAGAGAGACCTGACGAGCCGAACACACCAGACAAACGAGATCAACCAGATAGACCAGATAAACCCGAATCCGTCAGGGAAGGAGCACGCATGGTGGCGCGAGATAGAATTCACGCACGAATCATCATCGGGGGTCTGCTGGCGGTTCTCTGGGTCTGTCCGGCGTGGGCCGAGACGGCCCGCTACGACGTGGACCTCGATCACTCCACCGTGGAGTTCCGGGTCGCGCACATGGTGGACCCCACGATGACCTATAAGCTCAAGTCGTATCTGAAGACGGGCGGGGGAAATGAGTACTCAGCCGTCGGCGAACTGACACTGCTGGGAGTGACCAAGGAGGTCGTGCTCACGGGCACGTTCAACGGTGTGGCGAAGGACCCGTGGGGCAATGTGCGTGCCGGATTCACCGCAGAAGGCACCATGAACCGGAAAGACTTCGGCATGAACTGGAGCAAGACGCTCGATAACGGCGGGCTGGTCGTGGGCGATGAGGTGCACATCAAGCTCGACATCGAGTGCATCAAAGCGAAGTAGAAGCCGTCGCGCGTGATTCGTGAAGCGTCCGAATGCGGAAACGAGGTACGCTTCACGAGATACGAACGACGCGATACGAGATACGCCTGAATCGGTCACGCCTTCCTCGGTTCCATCTCGGTGATCCCAAACCGCGGTGACGAAATGTCTTCGCTGCGGCAACGGGGACAGCGCCCGGGCCGCGTGAATCGCGTGCGGGTGCGAAAGCGGAATCCGCAGGCCCTACAGGTTGAGGGTTCCAAGAGGAAGGTGAGGCGGGGATCATGGGCGATCGACCGGAGGACATGCGGAAGATGGGCTTCCACGTCCCGTTCGGGGAGGTCGAGTTGTTCGGCCAGTTCACGAGCCGTGTACCGGCCCCTCCTCAAGAGGTGGAGGAGTTCCTGTCGTTTCGTGACGGAGTCGGTCATCAGGAATGGTATGATAGCCAAAGTCAGCCGGAGCGTCATCCAGAGACACGGGAACGCAGGCCGAGAACGAACCGAATCATGAACAATCCCATACCTCAGACAGGGCGAGGCATTCGATGACGACGGGCCATCAATCGGGTGTCCCCCAGCAGACGCTCGAATTTTCGGCAGGTGGGGTGGCGGTCCGCAACGGCGATGTCTTGCTCATCCGCACGAAAGATCTCAAAGGCCGGACCGTCTGGGCTTTTCCCAAGGGGAAGCTGAACCAGAATGAATCGAATCCCCAGGCCGCCCTTCGGGAGGTGCAGGAAGAGACCGGCTGGCTCTGCCGGATTGAGCGCGAGCTGCCGCGGTCTCAATACTGGTTTCAACGCGCGGGGAAGCGGGTACGCAAGACCGTACGGTGGTTCCTGATGATCCCTGTCGAACAGGTCGGCGAGCACGATGGAGAGGTGGAGGAGGCCGTGTGGGTCCCCATCAGCGACGCGCTGACCCAGCTCACGTATGAAGCCGATCGAATCATGTTGCGCAGCGTGCAGGCGGCGCAAACCTCGCCCCCCGGCCAATCCTCTATCTAGCGTGGTCCCCGTGAAGTGGATCTCCGCCCGCGCCGCCTTCTCGGTCAGAGTGTGGGCCGTCGCGCTATTGCTGTGGATGGCGATGGACACCTCCGCCTGGGCGCTGGAATTCACTGCCGATCAAATCACGAAGGTGAATGGCCGCGTGCGCAAGGCCAACCTCTACTACCGGGATGAGATGTGGCGGTTGGAGCATCATGAGATCAGCCCGGTCAACGTGACGATCGTCCGCAAGGACAAGCAGGTGATGTGGCTGCTCCTCTCACGCATGAAGCATTTCAAAACCCTGCCCTACGATCCGGAGCAGGCGCCGAAGGTGTCTGAGCGGTTGAGCGGCGAGGTGGCCCGGGAAACGATCGGGAACGAAGTATTCGATGGGCATCCGACGACGCTCTATCAAGTGACCGTGCGGGAGCACGATCGGGAATTGATCTACTATCAATGGGTGGCGACCGATCTTCATTTTCCCATGAAGCTGGCCAGAAAAGACGGCAGCTGGATCGTGGAATATCGAAATGTAAAACTGCGCCCCGTGTCGGATCTGATGTTTCAGCTACCCGTCAATTTTCAGCCGTTGGAAGAGTTTGATCGGAGCACACCGGACGATCCGCCGCGTCAATCCATGTAAGTCTGGTTGCCCTGGTTTCTCTGGTTTGTCGGGTTTGTCTGGTTGAGCCGCCGGGCAACCAGACGAATCAACTGAACCAGACAAACCAGATCGCCCAGAAGAACCGGACAAACCCGAGTCACCATGACGGAGGTATCGTAGCGATGGTATGGATCAAGGTGAGTGGCATCATGAGCGTTATCCTTGCGATGGCCGGCATCGGCTGGGCATTGGACGTCGCCGACGTGACGCGTGAGTGGACCGCAGACGGCAAGCGGCTCGCCGCCGAACGGGTCAAACTCCCGGCCCATGACGAGATGGTCCGCATCCCGGCGGGGTGGTTCCTCATGGGGAGCGACAAAAAGATAGACCGGAATGCCTACCTGGCGGAATTTCCCCAACGCAAGGTGTATCTCGACGGCTATGACATCGATAAGTATGAGGTGACGACGGTTCAGTATCTGAAATTTGTGCTGGCCACCGGTCTGCCGCCGCTGATCGATTGGCAATATGACGGTGGGAATTTCCAGCACACAATGGTCAACCATCCGGTGATGCACGTCTCCTGGTTCGACGCGGAGGCCTATTGTACATGGGCGGGCAAACGGTTGCCGACGGAAGCCGAATGGGAAAAAGCGGCCCGCGGCGAGGACGGCCGCATCTATCCCTGGGGCAACCAGATGGCCGGACTGTCAAGGGCGAACTTCGGGCGAACCGGGCTCTCGGGCCCCGTGCGCGATCGTCCCGAACGCCTCTTGCTCTATCCGCCGATCATTTCGGTCGACAAGTATGACAATGCGGTAAGCCCCTACGGGGTCTTCCAACTATCGGGGAACGTGGCCGAGTGGGTGGCCGACTGGTACGACCCTCAATACTATGCGACCGGGCCGGAGAAGAATCCGAAAGGACCGGAGAAGGGGACGCAGCGGGGCTTTCGCGGCGGAGGCTGGATCGACAGCACCCCGAGCGTTCGCGTCGCGCAGCGTAATGGGACGGATCCACACACCAAGATGAACTGGATGGGCTTCCGCTGCGCGCGGGACGCGTCATCGAAAGGATGAAGGATGAATACTGAAGGATGAACCGGACAAGGAGAACGTCATCCTCGTCCTTTTCTGTTCTTGACAGTCTTCACGCATGAGACAAGGATTGAAAGTAATTCATCAGCTTCTCTCTGAAGGTCCACAAGTTCAGCCTCCGGAGCTATACGGCTTTCGGCAAGAAGTTCCAACCAATACGCCGTTTCTTCGAGTTCTTGTAAACCGCCCTCGATCTTACTGACGAACTCGGCATCCGAGCGAGCTCTCTTGGCTTCACAGTAATGTGCGCCCACTGAAGTCCCACTCCGCAGAAGTTGCCTGCCCAAAATGCGAGCTTCTGGGGTCTTGGGAAGACGGGAAAAGATTCGGATAACCTGGAGGGCGAATGGTTTGGATCGAGTACGAAGGTCTTGCTTCTTTCCATCGCCCTGGGATTCCTGTTTCTGCATCGTCCCTCCACCTTCAGCGTTCTGCCCTCATCCTTCATCGTTTCTTAAGCAGCAGCTCCCGCGCCCGTTCGCTTGTCTCTTTCACCAGAATGCCCATCTTCGGATGCGAGGGTTCGAGATCGACGGGTAAGTCATAATGACGAAGCCGCTCACTGGCGGTGGGGCCGATGGACGCAAGGACCAGTCTCCTGCAGGCTTCTTTGAACGGTGCCGTCTTGCCATCCCGTTCGAGTACCCGCATCACGTGATCGATCTGCGCCGCGTTCGTGATCATGATTCGATCGAGGGCCTCTCGCAGGAGAGTGAGATCGCTCGGCATAGCCCACCGGTAGACCGGCACAGGGATCACGGTCGCTCCGCGCTGCCGTAGCCCCTCCACCAGCTCCGTTGCCGGCACGCCATATTCCTGCACCGCGATTCGCAGGCCCGCCACGGATTTCCACTCGTCCAGCGTTCGGAGGACGTCTCGCCGGGCATTCGGCTCCGGGACGGACAGAGTCGGGGTGAGGCCGAGCGCTTTGAGAGCGGCGACCGGCTTGGGGCCTCGCGCGATGAGTGTCCCTCTTCGCAACGCGGCCTGGATCGTCTCCAACGGATGTCGGGTCCGCAACACCTCGACCAGTGCCGTGGTCCCGACCCCCGTGAGCAGGATCACCGCATCAATCTGTCCGGCGAGGAGTTGTGCGCCGAACGACAAGGCTTCGGCATTGTGGTCGAGTGGAATTTCCCGAAGGGCGGGAACAACCGTCGGCTGTCCGCCGTGCCGCGTGATCAGATTCGTCATCTCCGCGGCCATCCGACTCTCGAACGAGACGATCGTGAGGCCTTGAAAGTTTGATTTGGTGATGTGGTGATCTGGAGAAGTGTTCATTGAAGAAATTCAGATTTTGTAATTATTCGATTTGGCGAATTATCAAGAACGAGGGGAACGAGTAGTCTTCAGTTCCTTCGATTCGCCGATCACTAAATAATCAGGTCGCCCAGTCGCAAAATTATTCAGGGTCTTCGCGATCTCGCGGTCTTCTGTGAAGCTGCAAAGATCGAGAGGAGTTCTCTGGCCTCGTTTAACAGGGCATCAATGTCGCGGTGATCCACAAGGCCTGATTCTTCAAGGATCTCGCACCAGAAGACCGTTTCGTCCGCCTCTTCAACCACTATTCCGAGCTTCGCAATGAACTCTGCGCGGGACCTGCCCCTGCATGCTGCGCGATAGTTTGCAGCGACCGCCGTGCCTGCTCGTAACAATTGGTCGCTGAGAACTCTTGCCTCATGCGTGCGATGCAGCGATTGACAGAGCTTTACGACCATCAGTGCGAAATTCTTCGTCCGGTGCCGAAGGCTTTCTGCATTGTTGACGCTCATGCTTCGATCCACCGGTCCTCAGCCTGCGGCATAAATCACCAGATCACGAGATGACCACATCCTACTTGGCTTCAGATGCGCTGAGTGCGCATCTGAAGCCAGTCGACTCATTGCGGATCAGCGGATCGCTTTCCACGCGGGTGAAGATGCGGACTGTGGGCGTCTCGTTCTGCCACCCGGCGCCCCGGACGACTTTCTTCGTGCCGCTCTCCGGGCCTGTCGGGTTGTTGGCCGGGCTCTTTTCGTAGTAGCGCGCGTCGTACCAGTCCGCCACCCATTCCCAGACGTTGCCGGCCATATCAAACACCCCGTAAGGGCTTATCCCGGCCTCATAGCTCCCCACCGGCATGAGGGTTTTCTCGCCGATCCACTGTTGATTGTAGTTGAGGTGCTTATGGGTCGGCTCGACATTCCCCCAGGGGAAGCGACGGTCGTCGGTGCCCCGGGCGGCCTTCTCCCATTCCGCTTCCGTCGGCAGCCGCTTGCCGGCCCATTTGCAATAGGTATCGGCGTCGTGCCAATCCACGTTGATGACAGGGCGGTCGGCGATGGTTTCGGGCATGAGCCCGCCCTCCCAGAGATTCCGCTGCTTGTTCTTGGGATGCTGGGGGACTCGGTGGGCCGACGCGCGGACAACCGCCAGGTAGCGCCCGTTGGTCACTGCAAATGTGTCGATGTAGAACGTGTCGAGGGTGACGTCGTGCCGGGGATACTCGTCACGGCCGCCGTCGCGATCACCGGGAGGCACCCCCATGGGAAAGGAGCCGGCTGGAATCAACACCATGGGCGCGCCGTCTTTCCCGGTGTGGTCTGCAGTGAGCGCGTGAACAAGAGGCATTCCCGCGGCCGTGAACAGGAGCATGGTGAGCGTGATCATGCGCACTGGAATAGTCATGGGTCCCCCTCGTTGAAATCTCTCTGGTCCTGTGACGAGCAGGGGAATCGTAGCATAGCGGCGACGTTCGGTTACAGGCCGCATGATACATGAGGGCCGGCCATGCCCGGCGAATCGGACCGGTGGTCGATGCGGGCCGATTTCCCATTGACGAGGTCCCTCGGAAGTCGATACCTTCTCCCGACATGAGCGCACCTCGCGAGTCGCGACAAGACGGAATCCGTGGCCTCAGGCATCTCGCCTTGAAAGTCACAGATCTGACTCGCTCACGCACATTTTATGCAGAGCTGTTCGGGATGCGTGTCGTGTGGGAACCCGATGCCGACAATGTCTATCTGAGTTCGGGAGCGGACAATTTGGCCCTCCACCAGGCCACCGCGGCTGAGCAGGAGGCCTTTCTCACAAAAAGTCCCCAGTACTTGGACCACCTGGGGTTCATCATGGAGACGGTGGAGTCGGTGGACCGGCTGTTCCAGGTCGTCGAAGAGCGGCGGATCCCCGTCGTGAAACCGCCCAAGCGCCATCGCGACGGCAGTTATTCGTTCTACATCGCCGATCCGGACGGAAACGTGGTGCAGGTGCTCTACGAGCCGAACATCAGC
>JACRLS010000208.1 GCA_016235225.1 Nitrospirota bacterium
GGAAGGCGCGGGAATCCCGGTGATATTGAGCCCTGTGGGATCGGGGCTGGACACCCCAACGGCCCCCGATCGTGCGGCAAACGAGGACATCACCTTGCGAACCGGCGCACCGCACTCGCGGCACGCGGTTTCCGGCGGATCACTGAGGCGCTGAATATACTGCTTACGCCGTGAACAGACAGGCCGGCGGTCGCAACGGTCCGCGATGTATTCGTAAATCGGCATCGGAATGGTCAGTCGCAGTGTGTGCTGCAAGGAGGAGAACAGGTCGCGTCTTACTTCTGCATGGCCGCCCCGGCCGCCGGCTGATCGGCAACGGTGAACTGCATGGTCCCGACTTGGTTGACCGCATGGAAAGGCTGCTGCCCCAGCGGGGTGATAAACAGCTTCACGAGATAGTTCCCCTTGCTCCATGAGCCGTCCGCCGGCTTCTTGAGCTCCAAGAACCCGTAGCGTTCGTGGCCCGGCACCTCCAGGACGTCTTTTCCCACAGGGGTCTCTGCAATCTTCCCGCCGTCATCCATCAGAAACCATTGCGCGCCGAATTGCGCCGGATCCTCGAGCGGCGCCACTTCAAACACGATGTAGACCGCCGCCGTATCCGGAGCAAAGACCTTGGTGCCAGGCTCAATCGGTTTCAAGCGTGGATCCTGCGTGTACCACCCCTTGCGGCCAAAACTATCCCACTCGACTTCGTAGCCCCTCGCCATCTGAATGGATACGAAGATGGACTGCGGAATGCCGCGCTGCTGCTTGTCGAAGGAGGGTCCCGTGGTCGAGTCGACCTCGGTCTTCTGCTGCTCCTTGGGAGCCAGAAGGTCCCGCCCGTGGCCGGGCACTCCGACCAACAGGAACGAACAACTCAGGAACAGCGCCGCCATGCGGGCACTCCAGGACCGGAATAGAAACTGTGTCATGCGCGTCCTGATTCTCATCAGTCCACCTCCCTTGTCTGGGTGGTCAAGACTGGAATGCTGGAACCGATCACTCTTGAGTGTAGACTACTGTATGGCTGCTCGATAGGGCAAGCCGGAACCCGACGCACGAGACCTTGTTATAATCCGAGCGCTATGACTGCCCCGCATACGGAACCGACCGCCGAACGCAGCCGCCGCTATGGCATTCGGGAAGGGGCCTTTCAGGCCTTGATGCAGGGTGGTGGTGAAAACTACCTGTCGGCCTTCGCGCTCCTCCTGCACGCGACGCCCTTTCATATCGGCTTGCTCTCAGCCCTTCCTCAACTCGTGGGGACCTGGGCCCAGCTCCTGTCCGTCAAAGTTCTCACGAAGCTCCGCCACCGGCGTCCGCTCATCCTCGGCGGCGCGGCGGTGCAGGCCATGATGTGGCTCCCGCTGCTCGCGCTTGCTCTCCTGGCGCCGGCCAATGGCCCCTGGCTGTTGATCGCCTGCGCGATTGCCTACTATGCCAGCGGCCATTTTGCCGTCCCCGCCTGGAACAGCCTGATGGCCGACTTGATCCATCCGGACGGTCGGGGCCTCTACTTTGCCCGTCGCGCCAAGACCATGGCGTTCATGAGTTTTTCCATGCTCTGCGTCTCCGGATTGATTCTCCACTGGGCGGACGCCCACCGCCTCCTGTGGGTCGGCTTCGCCATCATCTTTCTCGCCGCGGCCCTGGCCCGGAGTCTGTCCACTTACTGCTTGACACGGATCGACGAACCGGTCGCCGCGCCCACACGCGAGGCTGAGTTCCAGATCCTGGAGTTTCTCCGGCACGAAAAGGGCTCGAACTTTCGACGCTTCCTCCTCTTCTCCAGCCTCATGCACGTGTGCGTTCTCATGTCAGGCCCGTATTTTGTTGTCTACATGTTGCGTGATCTGCACTTCACCTACCTGGAGTACACAATCTGGCTGGCGGCCGGCGCGACAGGACAGTTCCTCACCTACAAACCCTGGGGGCGACTGGGCGACCGGTACGGCAACAAGAAGCTGCTGGTCGTCACGGGTTTCCTGGTTCCTGTGCTTCCGGTCCTCTACCTGTTCAGCACCGATCTTCGGTATGTGACGGCCGTGAACTTTTCCGGCGGGGTGGTCTGGGCCGGGCTCGGGCTGGGCTTGCAAAACTATGTCTTCGATGCCGTTCGCCCGGAGGATCGCGCAAAAGGCGTGGCTTTGTGGAATACCCTCAACGCCATCGGATGGTTCTGCGGAGCGCTGCTGGGAAGCTGGCTGGCCACGTGGCTGCCGAAGGAGCTGACCCTGCTCGGTTGGTCCCAGCCGCTGGCGTCGAACTTACAGCTCGTCTTCTGCCTCTCTGGGCTGGGACGGCTCCTGGTCTCTCTCGGGCTGCTGGGCACCTTCTATGAGACCAGACGCGTCGAGGACATCTCCCATCGCGAGTTGGCGGCCGAACTCCCCCTCGTCAAACCGCTGGTGGAAGCGTTGGGACTCCGGGAAGGCCGCCCGTGATGGAAGATGTCATTGGTCAATCGTCAATGGTCACCTGTGACGGACATTCGAAGGACCCTCAATGACAAATGACCGCTGACCATTGACTTTACTTCATCCCGCCGCGTTCTTTTTCTTCCTGCTTCATCTTGTCGAAGAAGCGGTCTGAATCCCCGCGAATCTGCTGCGTGGTCGGTTGCGCCGGGGCCGGCGGCGGCGAGCTCGAACACCCGACCCAGGTCAGGGCTGCCGCCCCGACCAGGGTTACCATCGCCCAAGTTGGACAGAACCTCATGGCATCGACTCGTCCCATTGACTGCATCAGGTCCTCCTTCGTGGTAACTTCCCCCTTCAATGTCCGCAGCACCCCTTTATCGGAACGCCGCCTGTAGATCCTCCATCGTCAGACGCAACCCGCGGTCCAAGGCGGCCAGGATATCAGGGTGCATGTCTCGGCCGTTGTCGAACCCCGTCCACCCCCCCTGCGGATCCGGAACACGGCTCATCACAACGTTGTAGTATAGCACCTCGCCCGTTTCGATCTTGAGCAATTTAGTCGTGACCATGACCGGCGGAAGATCGCCGTACAACCTCGCCGGCACGCGCTCGCGCAAGCGCGGCATCTCGATACCATAGATGACCACGCTGTCGATGCCGAGGAGCCGGCCGATGCGAACGGCGCTCTCATCGTCCACACTCGCCGCCAGTTGAAACCGCTGTTCGCCCAGGATCTCCGGCAAATGGAACCGGTCGATGATCCTGAGGCCGGGGCGCTGCGACGTGAGCTGGAACGTCGCCGCTTCGAGCCGCAGATAGCCGTTCAGCAGCTCCTTTGTGTAGGTCTTCGGATATAATATGGCGAGTCGTTCCACGTGTGAGGGAATCTGAACCGACGGGGTGACTGTGTGGGAGAGCCCGCCATTCAACGACTGGTTCCATGAGGTACATCCGACCAGCAGAGGTCCGCAGAAGAGGAGCAGAAGGGGGCTGGCTCGTACGACAGGGTTCATGGCGCATCCTCCGTCGCAGTGTCGCTGAGGTCATCGGGTTACTGAACCATGAATACTTCCATGATAACGCATAATGCCCTCCAAAGACTACGGCCGAAACTTTCAACAAACCGACGCACTTCGAGAGGACTGACTTGACTGCCCCCCACATCGACACTATGCTCGCGCCATTCCCCCCTCGATGCTGAGGCGTCTCGACACGGAAGGAGCGTTCATGTCCTTGATTGACCGACTGGCAGAGGATATCAAGACCACGATGAAAGCCAAGGATCAACTTCGGCTCGATGTGATCCGTATGGCCAAAGCCGCCTTGATGAATCGAGAGATCGAA
>JACRLS010000047.1:0-11228 GCA_016235225.1 Nitrospirota bacterium
GGACGGACACGCTCCCTCATGGTCTTCAAGAAGCTTCGACGGAAAAATTATCGGCGGACCAAAGGCCATCGCCAGGCCTTCACCCGACTTCGCATTACCGGCATTTCGGTCGCTTAGCCTGAAGAGGAGAGACCATGGCTACAAACAAAGGCGGCGGATCATCCAGGAACGGCCGCGATAGTAACCCCCAATACCTTGGCGTCAAAGCGTACGGGGGCTCCCTCGTGAAGGCGGGCACCATTCTGGTCCGGCAACGCGGAAAGAAATTTCATCCCGGCTTCAACGTGGGGCTCGGGAAAGACCATACGCTCTTTGCGCGCGTGACCGGCGTGGTGAAGTTTGAGGGCGCCGATTCTCGTCCGCGCATCAGCGTGTATCCTGACAAGCAATCCTCCTGAGGCACGCCCCGCTCCCCTGAGAGTTCCCGCTCCCTCATCGCGTTCTTCTCGGGTCCATCGATTTTCGATTTCGGTCACCGCGGCCGTGGCAGGACACCATGTTCGTCGACGAAGTTCGCATTTTTGTCAAAGCCGGGCGTGGCGGCAACGGCGTTGCCACGTTTCGGCGTGAGAAGTTCGTCCCCCGCGGCGGCCCGGATGGCGGTGACGGGGGCAACGGCGGCAACGTCGTCATGGTCGCGTCACGGCGCCTGACGACTCTTCTGGACCTCCGCTACCAGCAACATTACGAAGCGCGCGACGGCGGCCCCGGGCAGGGTTCGAACTGTCATGGAAAAACCGCTCCCGACGTCGTGATCCCCGTGCCGCTCGGCACCCTCATTCTCGATGATGCCACCGGGGAGATCCTGGCGGATCTGGTCACCGAGGACCAGCCGTATATCATGGCCCGGGGAGGCAAGGGCGGACGCGGCAATTCGCACTTTGCGACTTCCACGAATCAGGTCCCGACCCGCTTCGAACCGGGGCAACCCGGTCAGGCGCGATGGCTCAAGCTGGAGCTGAAACTTCTGGCCGATGTCGGGCTGGTCGGCTTACCGAACGCCGGTAAGTCCACGCTGATTGCTGCGATCTCTGCCGCGCGGCCCAGGATCGCCGACTATCCCTTTACGACCCTGGTGCCGAATCTCGGCGTGGTGCGCTGGGGCGAGGATCGGGGCTTCGTCGTCGCGGACATTCCCGGACTGGTGACCGGCGCTCACGAAGGCAAGGGGCTGGGGTTCCAGTTTCTCCGCCATATTGACCGGACCTCGTTTCTGCTGCATCTTGTGGACGTCTCCCTGTGGGCGACGGAGGAGCCCGTCTCCAGTTTCGAGACCATGCGCCACGAGTTGGCCTCGTTCGACGAGTCGATGACGACGAAGCCCTTTGCAGTCGTGGCGACGAAGCTGGACATCCGGAGCGATGAACGGATCGAGGCGCTGCGCGCCTATTGCCGGCGGCACCGGTTTCCCTTCTACGCCATCTCCGCGGCGACGCGGGAGGGCGTGGACGAGCTGGTCACCCACGTGGGCCGGCAGGTGGAAAGCGTGAGGCAAGGATGCGCGACCAAATACTGACACAAGCCAAACGCCTGGTCGTCAAAGTCGGCAGCAGTCTGATTGCGACGCGTGGGGCCGGCCTGCAACCGGACCGCATCGAACAATTGGCCACGGAGCTCGTCGCCCTCCGCCGGGAAGGCCGGGAGATTCTGCTGGTCACGTCGGGCGCCATTGTGTCGGGCATTCAGAAGCTCGGACTGACCGCCTATCCCACCCATCTTCCGGTCAAGCAAGCGGCGGCCGCCGTCGGGCAAAGCCGGCTCATGTGGGCCTATGAAAAGGCGTTTGAGCGCCTGGGACAGGGCGTCGCCCAGATCCTCCTGACCCATCAGGATCTGGCGGATCGCCGCCGGTTCCTGAACGCCCGCCATACGCTGACGACCCTGCTCGGATTCGGCGTCATGCCCATCATCAATGAAAACGATACGGTGGCCGTGGACGAGATTCGCGTGGGGGATAACGACAGTCTGGCCGCCGAAGTGGCACTGCTGGTCGATGCCGAGCTGCTCATCATTCTGTCGGATGTCGAGGGGCTCTACACCGCCGATCCTCGTCAGGATAAGACGGCGACGTTGATCCCGCTGGTCGACGAGATCACCGACGATCTCGCGCGCCGCGCCGGTACCTCGCAAACCTTCGAAGGCACCGGCGGGATGGTCACGAAGCTGCGGGCCGCGAAGAAGGCCACGACCTACGGAGTCGGCACAATGATCCTGAACGGGGCCAAGCCGGGACTTCTGCTGGACGCCTTGCGCGGGACCGAGGCCGGAACGTTCTTCTCTCCACGCCCCCGAAAATTGAACAGCCGGAAGCACTGGATTGCCTTTACGCTCCGAGCCAAGGGCCAGCTTATTCTGGACCCTGGCGCGGTCGACGCCCTAGTCAGCCGCGGGAAGAGCCTGCTGCCGTCGGGGATTGTCGAAGTCGGCGGCGATTTCGTTCCGGGCGATGCCCTGACCTGCGTGGATGCGGACGGCAAGGAGATCGCCAAAGGGCTGGTCAACTTCTCCTCGGAGACGCTCCGGCGCATCAAGGGATGCAAGACCGCCGACATCCAAGCCATCCTGGGCTCGCAAGAGTACGAGGAAGCGATCCATCGCGATAACCTGGTCATCTTGTAGCGTAGCGCTTCGTCACTCCTCGTTCTTCGTGGCATGAAGATCGGCCTCTTCGGCGGGACTTTCAATCCTATCCACCGATGCCATCTGACGATAGCCCGTCAGGTCCGTGATCGGCTCGCGCTGGACTCCATCCTGTTCATTCCGACCGGGACCCCGCCGCACAAGCAACTGAAGTCTCTGGCTCCGGCCCATCACCGCCTCGCCATGGTCCGCGAGGCCATTGCGGAAGAGCCCACTTTCTCGGCCACCGATCTCGAAGTCCATCGCGCTTCGCCCTCCTATTCGATCGATACCGTTCGAGCCTTGCAGCAGAAGTATGGCCAGGGCGTCGAGCTCTTCTTCCTGATCGGGCTGGATGCCTTCCTCGACATCCCCACATGGAAGCAGGCGCCGGACCTCCTCCGGACCTGCCATTTCGTGGTGATCGGCCGGCCGGGATCCCAGTTCATCCGCCTGGCCACCCTGACGCTCCTGCCCCACATTTCTGACGAGTCCCTGCGCGCCCTCGACGCCGGAACCGTGGATCGCGTCGATGTCCCGATCGAGGCGACCGCCCATCTCATTCTGCTGGCCCTGGCCCCATGCCCGGTCTCGGCGTCGGACGTACGGAGCCGCTTGCGTCGGGGCCTGAACCTGGGCGATGTGTTGCCGGTCCAGGTTGAATCTTATATAATGCGATTCGGCTTATATAAGGAGGCCGCCGATCTCGCGTGACTCGAAGGCGAAGGCCCTGCTGATTGCCAAAGCCTGCCTGGACAAGAAGGGCATGGACGTCTTCGTGTTCGATGTGGGGAAGCTCACGTCGGTCGCCGATTACCTCGTGATCTGTTCAGGCGAGTCAGATCGGCAAGTCCTGGCCATCTCCGACAACATCGACCACGAACTCTCCGCTGCACGCACGCCCCCCCTGAGCATCGAGGGAGCGTCCACGGCGCAATGGGTCCTTCTGGATTGCGGCGACGTCGTGGCGCATGTGTTTCGGTCTGATATTCGCGAGCACTACGGGCTGGAAAAACTGTGGATCGATGCCAAGCGCGTTCGGCTACCGGCACGGCTGACGGAGACACCGATCGCTCCATCGACCCCGGTACGGGTGGCATCCCCACGACCCCGCCGGCGAGGGTAACGCATGCTGCGTCTGCTCGGTACCGTCTTTCTGATCATCGTGGCCAGCGTCCTCTACGGCTACTTCCAGGAGCTGAACCCGGGGTCCGTCCATCTCCGTATCTCCCCCTCGACCGGCTACGACTTGAGCCCTGCCGCGGTGGTCCTGGTGTCCATGGCCACGGGGGCGCTGCTCGTGATGGTGCTCGTCAGCGTGCGAGAGACTAAACATTTGATCGTGGGGTGGCGCGATGCCCGCCTGCGCCGCAAGGGCGAGAAGGTCGACGCCCTGCACCGCGAAGGCACCCGGGCCTTCATGTCCAAACGAACGGCCGAAGCCATCGATCTTTTCCAGAAATCCTTGGCCCTTGATCCCAACCATACCGACTCTCTGCTCTGGCTGGGGAACCTCTATCGAAACGAGAAAAACTATCCTGAAGCCATCCGCTTGCACCGCAAGGCCCGCACCAACGAAGAGCACAACGTCGAAGTCCTTTTGGCCCTAGGGATCGACCTCGAGGAAGGCAAGCGCTATGAAGAGGCTCTCCAGACCCTTCAAGAAATTCTCCGGCATGATCCCGGCAATCTGGCGACATTGTTCCGGATGCGGGACCTGTATGCGCGGCTGGAGAAATGGCAGGAAGCGCTGGACGTGCAGCATCGGCTCCTGAAGGCCAGCCTGTCCGACGTCGACCGTCGCGCGGAAAGCGCCGTGCTGGTCGGCCTCACCTATGAGGTGGGCGCGCAACTGCTGGAGCGGGGGCATCCCGAGAAGGCGCGGCGGTATTTCCGCGGAGCCATCAAGCGGGACAAACAGTTCCTTCCCGGCTACATCGGCCTTGGGGAGACCTTGATCCGAGAGGGAAAGACGAAAGCCGCCGGGGAAATTCTCGAAAAGGCCTACTCCAAAACCGGGAACATCATCATCCTGCATCGCCTGGAGGAACTCTACCTCGATCAGGGGGAACCCGCGGAAATCATCAGGACCTACCAGGAGGCGATCCAACGGGACCCGATGAATCCGGCCCTGAAGTTCTATCTTGGCAAGCTCTACTCAAGCAACACATGGAGTATGCCATCGACGAACTGAAGAAGGCCTTGCGGTTCAAGAAGCGCGTCGTCGTGCCGTACCTCTGCACCCGCTGCCGCCACGAGTCTTTGGAATGGGCCGGACGCTGCGGCCAATGCGGTTGGTGGAATTCGTTCGTCAGCCTCCCCTGGCAAGAATCTGTGGGCCCTGCGGCGCCCGTGAGCCAGCCCGCCCCGTACCGGGGGGTTGCATCACCCTTCGAAACCGTATAGATTCCAGCCCCGAAAGGGTTTTCCACCCATGATTGATTTTCAGACTCTCGCCGAGAAGGCGTTGCGCGATGAGGTGCTGACGCGACCGGAGTGCCTGGCCGTACTCCAGGCGCCGAATGTGGCGATGCTCGACCTGCTCAGCGCGGCCTATCGGGTCCGTCACCGGCACTTCGGGAACACCGTCAGGCTCCAGATGCTGCTCAACGCCAAAAGCGGCGCCTGTCAGGAAGATTGCCACTACTGTTCGCAGTCCTCGGCGTCGACGGCGGAAATTGAGCGATACGGACTCTTGTCCACGGATCAGATGCTGGAAGGCGCCCGCCGGGCGGCTGCCGCCAAAGCCCAGCGCTATTGTGTCGTGATCAGCGGGCGGAGCCCGCTGGACCGAGAAATCGCCGACATCAGCCGAGCCGTCCGGGCCATCAAGCAGGAAATCCCGATCCAGGTTTGTTGCTCGTTGGGGCTATTGAACGAGGGACAGGCGCGGGAACTCAAGGCCGCAGGGGTCGACCGGATCAATCACAACCTCAATAGCAGTGAAGCCTTCCACGGGGAGATCTGCACCACCCATACCTATCGCGATCGTATCGAGACCATCCGCCATGCGCGCACCGCGGGTCTGGAGATCTGCTCAGGCGGGATCATCGGCATGGGAGAGCAAGACGAGGATCTGATTGATCTGGCGCTGGCGCTTCGAGAGGTGAAGCCCGACTCCATCCCGCTGAATAGCCTGCATCCGGTCTCCGGCACTCCCCTGCAAGGTTCTGCGCACCTCACGCCTCAACGGTGCCTGAAAGTCCTGTGCCTGTTCCGGTTCCTGCATCCTCGTACGGAAATCCGGGTCGCCGGAGGACGGGAATTCAATCTCAGAAGCCTCCAGCCGCTCGCGCTCTATGCCGCCGATTCCCTGTTTGTCGGAGGCTATCTCACGACGCCGGGCCAGCCGGCTCCGGATGCCTGGCGCATGATTGCCGATCTGGGGTTTGAGGTCCAAGTCGACGACCAACCGTCGCCCGCAACCTCGGTCTCCGATCCGACCCCGGCCCAGGCATAAGTCCACTCGGGCCCTCGCTTCTCTCTATTCATAGCGAATGCCGGAGGCGACGGACTGTCGCATGGCCACGCGGGCCGGGAAGATGCCGGCGGAGAGTGCAGCCCCCACTGCAATCAAGACGGCCCTGACAAGCAGGTCGTAGCTTGGTTCCCACTGGATCGTCCACCCGAACGACTGCTTGTTGATCACCCGCACAAGGAGCAGCGACAAGCAGAGCCCTCCCACGAGACCCAGCAGCGCGCCGAGCAGTCCCACACAGGCCGACTCCCACAACAGCACCAGCCCCACCTGAACTTGACTGGCCCCGATGGCCCTCAGCGTGGCTAACTCCCGACGGCGCTTCAGCACAGAGATGAGCAGCGCGTTGACAATCCCGAGAACGGCGATGACCACGGTGATGAATTCAAGCGCCCGCGTGACGGAAAACGTGCGATCGAAAATGCGAAGAATTTCCGCCTTGAGATCGGCGTTCCTGATGACGACGACGTCGCCCTCTCGCGACAACCGTTCCCGGATGGCGTCTCTCACCACATCCGGCTTCGCCTCAGGAGCCAGATAGACCGGATAGACCGTGGCCGCCTCATCCTGCCACCATCGCCGATAGACGGTGAGATCCATCACGACCTTGCCCCCATCCGTGGCGTAGTCGTAGAAGACCGCGGCAATCCGGAATGTCTTTGGGCCCAGCGGCGTCGGCAGCGTAACCAGCTCACCCGCCCGCCAGCCCATGGCATTCGCCAGCGCTTCAGCCACCAGGATGCCGTCATGCTCCACCGCCCAGGGTAGGACGGAGGCCGAATCTCCGGTCACCAGGATGTACCGGCTCCGCGCCCCATGAAGGCGCAAGTCCCGCGCCACCAGCGTCGCCGGCCGACCCTGGAGGTCCAGACGGATCTGCCGGTACTGGTCCACGGCCTCGACACCAGGAATCGCGCCCAGCGTCGCCCGCCACGAGCCCGGCAGTCGATTCGACATGGCACCACCCTGATCATCATGAAGCCACGACGACGAAGCCACGACCAGATCGGCCACCACCGTTTCATTGATCCAGACATCAACCGTATGGCGAAAGCTGCTGATCATGGTGCCGACTCCCACCATCAGTGCGACGCCCGCCATCAGGGCTGAAATCGTCACCCCGTTGCGAATCGGCGCCCGCAACACCTGCTCGATCGCCAACCGCATGAGCGCCCACGTTCGCCACCCCCGCATGGAACCGGACGGATGCAGCCGGATCAGTCGCCCGCTCAGATGCAACAACGGCGGCGCCCAACAGGCGAGGCCGATCAAGAGAACGAACGCCGACAGGTACCCGAACAGGGGAAGGTGATGGATAGGGTTGAGGAAGGCCAGCCCCAGCGCCGCCAGAAGACACAGCCCTCCGGCCCAGGCCAAGCGCTGGAGTCGAACGCGTGTCTGCGTCTCGTAGGCCACCGGAAGGAGGGCCCGTGCGGTGGCAAGATGCGCCGCACTCAGGCTCGGACTCACGGCCCCGACGAGGGCGACCCCGGCTCCCAGTATTGCGGCCTGCAGAATCATTACCATCGAGAGGTGTGCGCCGGACCAGCTTTCTTGCAGGGACACGTGGACATAGAGATCGGAGACCGTCCTCGCCATCATCGTCACAATTCCCCGGGCCAAGGCGAGGCCAAGCCCCGCGCCAAGCACACCTCCCACCAGTCCCATCACCACCGCGCTCCCGACAAACACGAGGCACACGGCGGTCCGGGTCATCCCGAGCGCGCGCAACATGCCGATGGCACGGCGCCGGGCCATCACGGCGTAGGACACCGTGTGATAGACCAACAAGACGCTGATCAAGAGTCCCACCGCACTGAGCGCGCCGAGATTCAACTGAAAGGCACGGGTCATTCGCTCGACCTGCTCGGCGCGCCTCGCAGGACGTGCCACGGTCACCGGAAGCGGCAGGAGGCGCTGGAGTTCCGCCTCCACGTGGGCCACCGGTCGATCCGGAACAGTCACCACATCGATACGGTCCAGACGCCCAATCATCCCGAACTGGACCTGCGCCGCGGCAATGTCCATGATCGCCAAATCGTCCCACATCGATGCTCGCTCTGCATGGTGCTCGATCACCCCCCGCACGGTCACACGGTGCGGGAACGCGCCGACCCGAATGTCGAGGGGCTGGCCTTCAGCCACACCCAATTCGCGCGCGAGCCGCTGGCCAAGGAATATCGCATCGTCGGCAAGGAGGGTCTCCACTCCCATGGATTCCCCGGGACTCGTCCTGACTCGGACCCTTTTCAGCTCGGCCACCTCGATCAGATCGAGCCCGAGGATGCCAAAAATCGTGCCTTCTGGATGAGGAATGGCGGATCGGGCGGCCACTCGGAGCACCGGCGACGCCGACTCAACAGCAGGATGTTCCCGAATGGCCCTGATGAGTGTCTCATCGAGCCCGAGCTCCCCATTCACGACTTCCAGAGTGGCCCGGCCGGCGACGTCATGAATACTTTCTCGAAACGATTGAAATACCAGAGTATTTGCCTGATTGATCGCCATGATGGCCGCCACGCCGACGGCGATGCCACAGACTGTCAGCGCCGTCCTGGCCGGGCGCTCAAGCAGAAGTCGCATGGCCAGGCGCACAATCACGGTCGGCCCTCGGTTCATCACGGAACGCTCCTCGTCGGACATGCCGAACTTCTTATAGCAAAACCCACATGGGGGTATTTACAGTCTTAGCACAGGTTTGCTACACTGCGCCCCGTTGTTTCGAGGCTACGTATTTCGGCATTGGGAGAGCAAGAGGGGGCTATGACACGTACACGACGTCGGACACCGAAACGCATCGCCGCTCGCCGGCTGGGGAATGGGCCGTCCCTCACCCCTCGCCAAAAGGAAATCCTTCGCCTGGTCGCCGGCGGACTAACCAATCGGGAGATTGCCGACCGCTTGGACATCAGCGTGCGGACCGTCGAAGTGCACCGCTTCAACCTGATGCGCCGGCTCGATGTCCGGAATGTCGCGCAACTGCTGCGTCAGGCTCTCGTGATGCGGCTGCTGCCGAAGAATTTTGGTTCGCGGTAAGAATCCGGGCAGGGGCTAGAGCTCCTGGAGCCGTCCTCGGCAGTCGGCGGGCGACCGATAGCCTTTCCGCTGCAGGGTCGCCCCCAGTTCGGCGGACAAGCGCTCGAAGCAGCCGACGCCTTCTGCCATCAGGGTCGTCCCCACCTGGACCGCAGACGCCCCGCAGAGCAGGTGTTCAAAGGCGTCTCTGCCGGTCACCACCCCGCCGGTCCCGATGATCGGCAGCTTACCCTCGAACAATTTCCAGAAGGCACGCACGTTCGCCAGCGCCACGGGCTTGATGATCGTCCCTCCCAACCCGCCGAATCCCCCCTTCGGCTTGATAACCGCCTTCTCCGTCTCGGGATCCACCACCAATCCGTTGCCGACCGAATTGATCAGCGACAAGAAGTCCAGCCCGATTCGTCCGAGGACCGGCGCCATCATCTGATGGTGGGCCGGGTCAAAGTAAGGCGGGAGTTTCACGCCCATCGGGACGGTCACCACGCGGCGCACCCGCTTCAACAGACGTTCCGAGGTCTCGGGGTCATACCCGATCTGCGGCTTACCGGGAATGTTGGGGCAGGAGAGATTCACCTCGATCAGATCGGGCCGGCTGTCATTGATGGCCTGAGCGATCGTAACGAAATCATCCTCCTGCAATCCCGCGACACTGGCCACGACAGGCTTCCCGAATTGTTTCAACTCATGGATGAGCGCGGCATAAGCCCGATACCCGAGGTTCGGGAGTCCCATCGAATTGATCGATCCACCGGGGAACGGAACATACCGTGGCTCCGGATTGCCGGTCCTCGATTCGAGGGTCATGGACTTGGTCACGATCGCGCCGGCGCCGGACCGGCCGAGGGTTTCGAGTTCTTCACGCGTGACACAGCGCGCCCCGGCCGCGTTCATGAAGCAGGAAGGAAAGCGGACACCCGCGATGGTCACCGAGAGATCCATGGTCGTGAACCTATATCACAGGCAATCCGGCACGACAAGACGAGTTCCGTTGGGTGCTCGCTCTTGTGCGCCCGTGCGCAGGAACGGACCTCTCAGGCTTGACACCGGGAACCCAATTGCCTACAAGCAACACCATGATGGCTTCCTCGTTCAGCCTTACCGAGACCCTTCGAACCCTGTCGCACATACTCCTGCCGGTTCGCTGTGCCTCGTGCGACCGACCTTTGGCCGGCGATCCGGTTCCTTTTTTCTGTCGCACCTGCTGGGCTCAACTCAAACCGATCTCCGGACCCGAATGTGCGCGTTGTGGGAGGCCCTTCGCGTCGCCGATCTCCACGCAGTACAGCCCCGGGCTGGTCTGTGCAGATTGCCGTCGCCATCCGCCTGCCTATGCCCGGGCCTGGTCCTGCTATCGCTATGAGCCGCCGCTTCAAGACGCCATCCAGCTGCTGAAATATCAGCGCAAGGTGGCGCTCGCCTCGCCCCTGGCCGCACTCTTCGCGCACCGACCGGTGCAACCCTCGGCATTTGATCTGATCATGCCCGTTCCTCTGCACGCGGATCGATTGCGTGAGCGCGAATTCAACCAGGCGCTGCTGCTCGCGGATCGACTGGCGACCGCCCTCAACCTCCCGCTCTCCTACGACCATCTCATTCGGACGAAGGCCACGGCGCCGCAATCGGAGCTCAATCGCGCGGCGCGCCTTCAGAACCTTCGCCGGACCTTTGCCGTCCGTGCCCCGGATGACATTCAGGGGAAACGCATCTTGCTCGTCGACGACGTGTTTACGACGGGCACCACCGTCAATGAATGCGCGAAAGTGTTGCGGAAGGCCGGCGCCGGCCCCGTCTCGGCCTGCACGGTCGCCCGAGCTGTCTAGGGAGCAGAATCGATGCCGATCTACGAGTACCGATGTCGGGATTGCAGCAAGCGCAGCACCATCCTCGTCCTGTCGATCCGACACGCTGCACCGCCGACCTGCAGCCATTGCAAGAGCCAGAAGCTGGACCGCCTGCTATCCCGCTTCGCCTCGCCAAAATCTGAAGAGGCCCGACTCGACGCCTTGACCGATCCCAGCCGCTTCGGAGACTTTGATGAGAACGATCCCCAGAGCATGGAACGCCTCATGAAGAAGGTCGGCGAAGAAATGGG
>JACRLS010000047.1:11258-13666 GCA_016235225.1 Nitrospirota bacterium
AGCCGACGCAGTCTGGACAGACCGGGCATTCCCCGAGAGTATCAACGCGGATTTCAGGATGAGGGTGGTTGGCAGCCCCTCGGTCGCCACGAGACAACTCGTGGTGCCGTTCGTCATCCCTCTCAAAACAGGGTACAAGGAGGTTGCCTGTGTTCGCCGGTGAGTATCTCTGTCGGCTTGACGAAAAGGGCCGATTCATCGTCCCCTCCCCCATCCGCGAAGAGCTGGACACCGACGGTCACGGAGTGGTCTTCCTCAAAGGTCCGGAACAGGCGCTCCTTGCCTACTCGTTGAAGGAATGGGAGCGGGTCCTCGAGCGGACGAAAGCCAAACTGGACGAAGACCAAAGCCGCCTCTTCATGCACTACGTCGTGTCCGAGGCCGGGACATCCGAACTCGACAAGGCCGGCCGCGTCCTCATTCCCGGAAAACTCCGCAAGCTCATTCCGGTCGAAGACGATCAGGAGATCATCCTGGTGGGACTGTATAACCGCTTGGAGATCTGGAACCCCTCGGAGTGGCGCCGCTTCGTCTCCCGCTCGGAAGACAAGTACGAGCAGCAGCTCAACAAAATTCTGAATCTTCTCTGAGTACATGGGCGTGAGGCGACAGTCTCATAGGCGGAGTCGCCCGCGTGGGCCGGTCCCTCTCCGCGTCGTGTCCTACCGCGCGGCCGGCGCAGCACCGGACGCCGGCTCCGATTCCCGCAAACCGGATCCGAACATCTCGTCCCTGTCGAACCTCGCCACAAGGAAACGCCGGAGCATGCTCTCGATCGTGCCGCCCTTGGGCCAGGCCTACGCCGAGCAGACGGTCTGCGGGCTGGATCGTGTCACACTGAAGCTCCCCATTCCACCCAGTATCAACGCCCAATATGCCACCGTCCAGGGCCGCAGCGTGCTCTCAGCTGTGGGACGCGCCTATAAGGACCTCGTGGCACCACAGATTCTGGTCGCCTTCGCCCGTTTTCCCCATCGCGATCAGCTTCGCACCGCCTTGCACCAACATCTCTTGACCCTCTCGATTCACTTCCAGTTTGGCGCGCCCATGCGACGGGATCTCGACGGCGGGCTGAAGATCACCCAGGATGCAGTCTGTGAGGCTCTTGGACTCAACGACAACCGCATCGTCGAGCTACACCTCTCCAAGCAACCTGACCCCCCACTCGAGACGCCTCATATCACCGTCACCCTCCGCACCGTTTCTCCCTCGATCGTCTAGTCCTCCGGTCATCGCGAGCCGGTCGTCGAGGAAATCCGGCCTCATGGCCCCGCTTGGCCCCCACCTTTTTCCGCTCTTCAGTAATGATCTGAGTTCCACGTTCGGCATCGCTCCGAGGCTTCTGTGTGGAGAGCCGAGATGGGATGGGCCAATCTGAGGAGGCTGCGATCGGTGACTGATGACAAGTGACAGCAGAGAAGTAGGATTCGGTGATTTGGCGATCTGGTGAATTGAAATTCTCCAGAGGTCTGCCCCAATCACCACATCACGAGATCGCCAAATCGAACTTGCGAGTATCCGCCGTCACCCGTCACGCATCACGATCTTGGTGGCGGCTCCGGAACAGCCCGCCCGTCGTCAGGTGAGGTAGAGTGCCTGGCGATAAGCTCCCCACAGACAAAATCAGCAATAGCCCCCAATGGCAAATCCCGACCGTCATCCCAAGCCGCTGCCCTTGCCCCCTGTCATCACGGACCCTGGCTCAGCCCGAACGCCTTAGCCGAGAAACGACCTGCATCGCCTCCCCTCAAGCCCCCCCACCGTCCGACCGATAAGGACACAGGATTTCTCTAACTATCTCTCTCACTCACTCACGTAGCGTCCCATCGAGACAAGCTATGGCCGTCAAACGCATCCCGGTCAATTCGCTCAAAGTGGGCATGTATGTGGCCGGGTTTGATCGGTCGTGGCTGACCACCTCGTTCCTGACCCACTCGTTCCTGATTAAGAGCGATTCCCAGATCCAGAAGCTCAAACAATCAGGCATCCAGGAAGTCGACATTGATCCGAATCAAGGCCTCGATGAAGGGAGCGAAGAGGAAGCCTCCGAGCCGGTCGTGTCTCAGGAGGCCCCCCCCCTCAAGGCCATCACGCAGACCATGCCTCCGGCAGCAGGCACACCTCAGGCCCTCGGCGCAGAGCTGGCCAAGGCGCAGTATGCGCGGGAGGAACTGCTCAAGGCAGTCGATACAGTCTTCCAAAATATCGGATCGAGTGCCGTCATCCAGAGCCATGCAGTGAAACACATCGTGACCGAGATGATACCGAAGGTCCTGGCCTCACCAGCGGCCTTCATGGCCTTGATCCGCACACGTGACTTTGACCCGGCGTTGCGGGAGCACGTGCTCTCGGTCTCCACCCTGGCCTTGATCATGGGACAGACCCTGGGCTATGACGAAAAGCGCCTG
>JACRLS010000219.1:0-1570 GCA_016235225.1 Nitrospirota bacterium
GGGTTGCATCTGAAGCCGGGCTTCGCTCGTCCGGTTGGGACACCAGTACAAGGTGCCTAACGGACTTTGAGGGGGA
Source organism: Nitrospirota bacterium (assembly GCA_016235225.1). Lineage (GTDB taxonomy): Bacteria > Nitrospirota > Nitrospiria > Nitrospirales > Nitrospiraceae > RSF151. Next base: position 77 of record JACRLS010000219.1, read on the forward strand.
GCAGCTTGAAGCTGGGACACGATCACCGGGGACGAGACGACAAGGAAAGCAAGAGTGAACCTGTGGGACAACATAATTCATTCTTGACGTTGCCCTCTCAAATGTCAATCGAATGCCAAGTCGCGCAAGTCGTCATCCCCTCCTCAATACGTTGACTGCCTCGACACAGCCGCTCCGTTGTATACTGTAGGCCTCTATTATTGGGGGCTGGAGCAGATCAATGCCGATTGTATACATAGAGGACATCGCTCGGTCCGTTGGGCAGGACGTTACGATCCGGGGCTGGGTTCGCCACAACCGGGTGAAGGGCAAGATTCAGTTCCTGGTGATGCGGGATGGGACCGGCGACATTCAATGCGTGATCAGTAAGGCCGCGGTCGGCGATGAGCGGTTTGCGCAGATCAGTCAGGTGACACAGGAGTCCTCGGTCATCGTCACCGGCACTGTGCGGGCCGACGCCAGGGCCCAAGGTGGGTTCGAACTTGATGTGAAACAGGTGGAGATTCTCCAACAGGCCGAGCCGTTCCCGATTCAGCCTAAGGAGCATGGGACGGGATTTCTCATGGAACATCGGCACCTCTGGTTGCGATCGAGCCGGCAGCACGCGATTCTCCGTATTCGCCACGAAATCATCCGTGCCTGCCGAAACTTTTTCGACGATCGGGGTTTTACCCTGGTGGATTCGCCGTTTTTCACCCCCAATGCCTGCGAGGGCACCACGACCCTGTTTGAGACGAACTACTTCGACGAGAAAGCCTATCTGACGCAGAGTGGCCAACTCTATAGCGAGGCTACGGCTGCCGCGTTCGGCAAGGTCTATTGTTTCGGGCCGACGTTTCGTGCGGAGAAATCCAAAACGCGGCGCCATCTCATGGAATTCTGGATGGTGGAGCCGGAAGTGGCCTTTGCCGAGCTGCCGGGCATGATGGATCTGGCCGAAGATTTTCTGTGCGACATCGTGGGGCGAGTGATCGAGAAGCGGCGGCCGGAGCTCACGATTCTGGAGCGGGATGTGGCCAAGCTCGAGCGGATCAAACGGCCGTTCCCACGACTCACCTATCACGAGGCTGTCGGGCTGCTGCAGAAGAAGGGGAACCCGATGCAGCCGGGCGATGATTTCGGCGGCGATGAGGAAACGTTGCTCTCGAACGAATTCGATCGCCCGGTCATTGTGCACCGGTACCCCGCGGCGATCAAAGCCTTCTACATGCAGGCCGATCCAGCCAACCCGGCACTGGCTCTGTGCATGGATGTGCTGGCGCCCGAAGGCTATGGCGAAATCATTGGCGGGGGGCAACGTTTGCACGAGTACGACAAGCTGATGGCCAGGATTCGCGAGCACCACCTTTCGGAAGAGGCCTTCCGCTGGTATGGGGATCTTCGTCGCTACGGATCAGTGCCGCACGCCGGCTTTGGCATGGGCATCGAACGGGCCGTCGCCTGGATTTGCGGCCTGGAACATGTCAGAGAAACCATTCCCTTTCCGCGAATGCT
>JACRLS010000219.1:1613-6880 GCA_016235225.1 Nitrospirota bacterium
ATCCACGGGGACAGCCGCCAGTCGGAAAGGCGACAGTCCCCATGGTCTTGCGCGATGTCCCTGAGTCTGCGGGGTCGCCACCATGTCAGGCCTTCGTAGTCCCTCATTTTCCTTCTCAGATTTCGAGACATCGCAGGTGGGTTGTAGGCCTAGAACCTGTTACCACAAGGGCTTAGGCCCCATTGGGGCTAACCACAGGAAAACCCCAAGAATGTTGTTGACATAGTAACGAGAACTCGTATAATCGAGTCGCTGAGTGGGAAGAAGTGGGTATAAATGGCATCTCATTGGAAAATAAAGAGAAGAAGGCCCATATACCCGTCCTCGTCAATGAAGTCCTGGGATGGTTGGTCTGGAAGCCAAAGGGCCGGTTTCTGGACTGCACCGTGGGGCTTGGAGGGCATAGTGACGCTATCCTGGAGCGCGCCGGACCGGAGGCTCGTCTCATCGGGTGCGATCGGGATGCGGAGGTCCTTGAGATGAGCCGCGCTAGACTTCATCGGTGGGGCTCTCGTGTGCACCTGGTGCATGCGCACTATCGAGACCTCTGGAGTCATGTGGAAACCATTGGTGAACAGCCATTTGACGGGATTCTCTTCGACCTGGGTGTTTCATCTATACAGCTTGATGACGCGCAGAGAGGGTTTAGCTTCCAGACCGAGGGTCCGCTCGACATGCGGATGGATCGTACGCAAACACAGACGGCTGCTGATCTGGTCAATAAGCTTCCAGAGCAAGAACTGGCGGATCTGTTCTATCGATTCGGGGAGGAACGCTACTCGCGACGTATTGCCCGGGCGATTGCGCGTGTTCGAACGGAATTCCCACTTCTTACCACCTCACAGTTAGTTGAGGTGGTCCGCCGCGCAGTCCCCCGGGCCTATCGTCATGGGAGGATTCATTGTGTCACCCGGACGTTTCAGGCCCTGCGTATTGCTGTCAATTGCGAACTTGACGATCTGGGAGCATCGCTGACACAGGCGGCCTCGAGGCTCTCGCCGGGTGGACGCGTCTGCGTCATCGCGTTCCATTCGCTCGAAGATCGCATCGTCAAACAGACGTTTCGGCATCTCGCCTCCGGGGTGAATCCCGTCCTGTCTCTCTTGACGAAAAAACCGGTGATGGCGTCGGAATCCGAATGTGACTCAAACCCGCGTGCCCGGAGCGCCAAGCTCCGAGTCGCAGAACGACAAAGGAGTGAGGACGATGGGAGGTCGGCATGAAAGTGTTGATGGGGCTCGTGGTGGTCAGCTTATTAGTCTACGTGGCGGAGCGGGTGGACATCGTTCGCCTGGGGTATCAGATCGAACGCCTGAAAACCGAGCGGGCCGTCCTGCAGCGGGAACGCGACGAGCTCCGCGTCAAAGTGTCCAAGCTGTCGTCTCCCGAACGAATCGCCCATCTGGCGACGGACCGACTGGGAATGATGCAGCCTAGGAAAGACCAAGTGGTCCTGGTGCATGTGGGGCCACTGTCGCCCGTCACGAGCGGCACTGCAGGGTCTGGAATTCAGTTGGCCAGGCACGTCCCGAGCAAATAAGCTGGCATGAAATCCGCTGATCAGTTCCGCGGTCGGCGCATCGGAATCGCCATTCTCCTCATGATGGCGTTCTCTGTGGTTCTGTGCCGTCTGTATCAGCTTCAAGTCCTCCAGGCCGGCGAGTTGACCGCCAAAGCTGATCGGCAGCACCGAAAGGCCGTCGTCCTTGAAGGGCCACGTGGCACGATTGTGGACCGGCAGGGCAAGGTTCTTGCTGCCAATGTGGATGTCCCCTCGGTTTTCGGCGTTCCCACGTCCCTCGAAGATCCGGCGGGCGTGGCTAAGGATCTTGGGCGCGTGCTCCATATCAAGGCGGATGAAATCGAGCGCCGGCTCAAGCAGGAGCGGAGTTTCGTCTGGATCGCCCGCAAGCTCGATCCGGAGGTCGGGCGCTCGCTCGAAACGCTCTCGCTGGATGGGATCGGGACGGTGATGGAAGGGCGGCGCTTCTATCCGAAGGGGTTCCTGTTGGCCCACGTGTTGGGATTTGCGGGGCTTGATGGGCAGGGTCTCGAAGGGCTGGAGCGGCGCTACGAGCCCTATTTACGGGGCGAGAAGCAGATGCTGGTGCTGCAGCGGGATGCGTTGGGACGCACCGTTTTTCCGAAAGGCTTGCAGGAGCAGGGCCCCTCGGCCGGCCACAATCTCGCGCTGACGATCGATGAGGTCGTGCAATACATCGCGGAAAAAGAGCTGGATGAGGCGGTTCGCACCACCCGCGCCAAGGGCGGCATCGTGGTCGTCATGGAACCGAAGACCGGCGCCGTGCTGGCGTTGGCGGTGAGTCCGCGCTTTGATCCCAATGAGCTCAAGTCCCTTTCGGCGGACCGATGGCGAAACCGGGCTCTGACCGATGCCTACGAACCCGGCTCGACGATGAAGGTGTTCGTTGCGGCGGCGGCCCTTGAGGAAAAGGTCATGAAACCGACCACGAGCGTCTATGCCGAAAACGGCGAGATGACCGTGGCCGGGACGGTCATCCATGACCATGAACGGTATGGATGGCTCACCTTCTCTCAAGTCATCGAAAAGTCCAGCAACATCGGCGCCGCCAAGACCGGCATAGCGCTCGGAGAGCATCGCCTCTATCGTTACTTGCGCGCATTCGGATTTGGTGAGCGGACGGACGTGGATCTGCCGGGCGAGATGGCTGGTCTCTTGCGGGACCCGAAGGACTGGGGGCGTCGGTCGGTGGCGTCGATCTCGATGGGGCAGGAGGTCGGGGTCACGCCGATGCAGTTGGTCACGGCGATGTCGGCGGTCGCGAACGGCGGCTTACTCATGAAGCCGTACCTGGTGCAGTCCATTCTGGATGGGCGAGGTCGCGTGGTGTATGACGCGGCGCCCCAGGCGAAACGGCGGCCGATGTCGCAGGAAACCGCGCGGACGCTCGGGGCCATTCTGGAAGGTGCAGTGGCCAGAGGAACCGGCGCCAAAGCCATCCTGCCGGGATTCCGCGTGGCCGGCAAGACCGGGACGGCTCAGAAAATCGATCCGGCCACGGGAGGTTACTCCGCCACGAAATTCGTCGGCTCCTTTGTCGGCTATGTACCGGCGGAGGATCCGCGATTGGCAATGGTCGTCGCCATTGATGAACCCCAGGGGGAAGCCTGGGGCGGCGCCGTGGCGGCTCCGGTCTTCCGCCGTGTGGCGGAGCAGGCCCTGCCGGCCCTGGGCGTCTATTCTCAGGAGCCGGTCAAGTTTGCGATGGCAGAACGAGCGCCGGTGTTGGTCCCGTGACGTTCGCGGAACTCGTCCATTCATTGGACGTGATCGAGCGAGCCGGGGACGCGAATGTCGCGATCGGGGCCGTGACGGATGATTCCCGTGCAGTGAAACCGGGGAGCCTGTTTGTGGCCGTCAAGGGTGAACGGGTGGATGGGCATCGTTTCGTGACGCAAGCCGTCGGGTCAGGCGCGGCGGCGGTGGTGGTGGACGAGCCCATCACGACTGCACCGGCCGTGCCGATGGTTCGTGTCCGCGATTCCCGGAAGGCCCTCGGGCTGCTGGCCGGACGGTTCTATGGAGAGCCGGCGTCCCGGCTGACCCTGGTCGGCGTGACGGGCACGAACGGAAAAACGACGATCACCTACCTGTGCAAGGCGCTGCTCGAATCGGCTGGCCGTCAGGTGGGACTCATCGGGACCGTGGCCTATCACATAGGGGCGCAGAGGATTCCCGCTTCCCACACCACGCCCGGAGCGGTGGAGCTGCAGACGGTGCTGGGGCAGATGCGGGATGCGGGGCTCGATTCGGTGGTGATGGAAGTGTCCTCCCATGCCTTGGCGCTCGATCGCGTCGCGGGCTGTGAATTCGACGTGGCGGTTTTCACGAACCTGACGCAGGACCATCTCGATTTCCATCGAGACATGGAGGACTACTTCCAGGCCAAGCTGCGATTGTTTACGGGACTGAGTGTCGCAAGCCGCAAGTCGCATCCCAAGCGGGCGCTGGTCAACCTGGATGATCCGCGCGGCGGCGATGTGGCAGCGGCGACGCGAGTCCCGGTCTGGACCTATGCCATCCATCGTGAGGCGGATGTGCGGGCCGAGCAGGTGAAGCTGAGCCTGGCCGGCAGCACCTTCACCGTGAAGAGTCCCGTGGGGCGGTTCCCGGTCGAGAGCCGGCTGGTCGGGGAGCACAACGTGTCGAATCTGCTGGCGGCGATCGGGGTAGGACTTCACGAGGGGTTGACGCCCGCTCAGATTCGCGCCGGTGTGGCCGCCGCGTCCATTGTGCCGGGTCGATTCGAGCCCGTCGAGGCGGGGCAAGACTTCACCGTGCTGGTGGACTACGCCCATACGGACGATGCGCTCATCCGGGTCCTCTCCACGGCGCAGTCTCTAAAGACCGGACGGGTGATCACAGTGTTTGGATGTGGCGGCGATCGGGACCGGACCAAACGGCCCAAGATGGGGCGTGCCGCGACGCGCCTCAGCGATGTGGTCTTTCTGACGTCGGACAATCCGCGTACGGAGGACCCGCTGGCGATCCTCCGAGAAGTCGAGGTGGGCGTGAAGGAGGTCTTGGATCCCGCTCGCGTGCGGTACGAGAAAATCGCGGATCGGGCCAAGGCCATCGAGTCGGCCATTCGTGAGGCCCGCACCGGCGACACCGTCGTCATCGCCGGGAAAGGCCATGAGGATTACCAGATTATCGGGACGACCAAGCACCACTTCGATGATCGCGAAGTGGCACGCGACGCGATCCTGAAGCGACTGAAGCGTGCGTGAGGCTCAACCACCCTCCACCCTCGTGCCGTCTTAACGAACGATGCCGCTCTTTACGGTGCAAGAAGTCATCGCAGTCACAGGAGCCAAGGTGGTTCGACTCGGCAAAGGGTCCATGCCGATCGCTCGGTTGTGTACCGATTCACGACAGGTTCGTCGCGGTGATCTGTTCGTGGCCTTTCGCGGGGAGCAGGTCGACGGCCATCAGTTCCTGGCTGCGGCGCAGGCGAAAGGCGCGGTGGGCGCGCTCATCGAGGATGCGTCTCGTCTGCCGGCAGGCGCCGGCTCGTCGAAGCGGCGTTCGTTCTGTGGGCTGGTCGTCCCGGACGTCCTGTCGGCTTATCAGCAGTTGGCCGGTTACCACCGGAACCGCTTTCGCATTCCGCTGGTGGCGGTGACGGGGAGCAACGGCAAGACCACGACCAAGGAGATGGTGGCGGCGGTGCTGGCCGAGGCCATGAACGTCTTGAAGACTGAAGGCAATTTCAATAATCGGA
>JACRLS010000220.1 GCA_016235225.1 Nitrospirota bacterium
GCGGGTAGTCTCGCCCTGCCACCAAGTCTTCGGCCATCGCCCTCCTCCCCAGGGTCCGGGCGACAATGTAGCACAGGAGGAGCTAACCGACTACCCCCTTTTGATGAAAATATCCGCTTCGTAGGCCGCACGGGAAACATAAAAATGGGGCAACGCCTTTGCCCCTGGCGGCTCGACTCGTACCCATGGCTGCGGTGTCAGCTCATCGAACGAGATCACGCGGGCACCGGCAGCCTCCGCCGCCTCCTGGATCCCCGTCGCCTTCAAGTTACCGGACGTGGGGAAGCGGATGATCCCCGAGCTGTCGCCGACGATCACCTCCTCCGCGCCCGCCGTTCGCACCAGCGAAGCGACGGCCCCCACGACGGCTGAGTTCGTGGTCGTGGGGGGCGGACGATCATTGACGACATTGGGCTTGAGCAAGACGCGCTGCCCGACCAATGGCAGGCGGTCCAGGCCGCCGAGGAGCCTCAGCCCTTCGCCCAACATCGCGGGAACGTCCTGCCCATGCACGATGGCGACAAGTGACTTCCCGTCCTTGGTGAATGGATTGACCGGGATCGGTTTGGGGGAGACCACCGGGGCGTCAGGATCGAACAGCAGACTGCCGAGGACCGAGCCTGGCGCCCTAGCGATCGCGGGAATGAACGACGCGCCGAAGGCGAGCCGGGCCAGGATCTCGCGGCGTGAAGCGATCATAGGAACAGGTTTAGGTTAAGGTTGAGGTCAAGGTTAAGCCCGGAAGGAGTCGAAGAACATTTCTTCACGTTTTCCTCAACCTCAGCCTTAGCCTCAACCTTAGCCTTTCTCCATCGGGTAGCCCGCGTCCCGCCACGCGCGGATGCCCCCGTCCATGGAGATGACGTTGGTATAGCCCATCTGCCGAAGACTGTCGGCGGCCAGGGCCGACCGGAAGCCGCCGCCACAGTAGAGGATAATGTCGGCTGACTTATCGGGGATCAGGCCTTCGATGTCGCGTTCCAAGATCCCCCGGCCGAGGTGGCGGGCGCCTTTCGCCCGGTCTTTGGCAAACTCCGACTCCTCGCGGACGTCGAGAAAATGAAAGCACTCGCCCCGATCCACCTTGGCCTTCACCTCGGCCGCCGTGCATTCCTTGATGCGCCTCCGCGCCTCATCGACGATCTTCAAGAACCCGGGATTATGTTTCATGCGCTCTCCTTCTTACGGAGCGTGATCAGTGACTATAGCAAACGTCTTTTCCCCTGTGACCCTGTTCCCCCTCACCCCTCCCTCTCCCCCGCTGCGGGGGAGAGGCGTAGGTGAGGGGGCTGAGACCATATGTCACAAGACTTATTACGTCTGCATTAGAAGAGCCTCGTCTGCTCGGACAGGGGACGGCGAAATGTATTCGGGGTGGGCTCCTCCCGTTCGACCGGAAATCCCGCCTTGCGGCACCCCGCCGTGAAGAGCTGCTCCACCATTTTCCAGTAGGTCCCTTCCCCATGATGCCGCTTGAAGAAGCGGGTCTCGGTCAGCGAGCCACCCCGGACTTCCTGAAGCCGGTGCGTGATCTTGCGCACCCGATCCGGGAAGGCCGCCTGCATCCGTTCCAGAAACACCGACTCGACGCTCCCGGTCAGCCGCAAGAGAATATAGGTGGCTTGCGTGGCGCCGGCTTCGCGCGCGCGAGCCAGGATGTCCGGCATGTCATCGTCATTCAGTCCGGGAATCACCGGCGCCACCGAGACGCCCGTGGGGATGCCAGCGTCGGACAACCGGCGCATCGCTTCCAACCGGCTGGTGAACGACGGGTCTTGTGGCTCTACCTTCCGCGCGGTTTCATTGTCGGCGAAGGGAATGCTGAAGAAGACCCGCACCCAGGCATCCCGTTGCAACTGTTGAAGCACGTCGATGTCGCGGGCGATCAGTGCGGCCTTGGTAATGAGCCCGACGGGATTTCGAAACTCCGCGCAGACCTCCAGGCAGGCGCGCGTCACCCGGTAGCTCGCCTCCACCGGCTGATAGCAGTCGGTATTTCCAGAGAAGGCGATGATCTCGCCCCGCCAGCTGGGTTTCATGAATGTCTCGCGCAGCCGGGTCGGCGCGTTGACTTTCACGACGATGTTGGACTCGAAGTCCGTCCCCGACCCGAAGCCCCAATACTCATGGGTCGGCCGCGCATAGCAGTAGGCGCAGGCGTGGAAGCAGCCGCGGTCGGGATTCAGGCTCCAACGGAAGGGCAGATCCGGGCTCTCGTTGTGGCTCAGGATCTCGTGGGTTTCTTCTTCGTACAGGCGCAGCCCAACAGGGGGCGGGCTATCAAGAAACTCTCGGGCTTGCGCTTCAAACCGATTGGGAGGATTGGACCTGGCACGCATGGCCCGCTATGGTCGGCCCAGGCCTGCGACTTGTCAAGTCGGCCTGACGACCATCTGATATGGGCGACACCACCGACACGAACAGCTCAGGCCGGCTTCGTTGACTCTCTTCAGGCTGAATGCTAGCCTGTCAATTCTTAATCAGCCGGCCCATCTCGGCACACTCAACAGGCTCAACCGGCCGACACAACCGTGCACGACCTTCGCTACCTCAGGGAGCAGTTCGACACCCTTCGCGACCAACTCGGGTCGCGCGGGGCTGACGTGCCGTGGGAAGATTTGCAGAAACTCCTCCAGGAACGGCGTGAACTGACCACGCAGGTCGAAGACCTCCGCCACCAATTGAAGAAAGGCTCCGAGGAAGTGGCCCGGCTGAAACGCGCCAAGCAGTCGGCCGACGAGGCCATGGCGGCGATGAAGGCGCTCGGCGACAAGATCAAGGATCGAGAAACAGGACTCCGCGAGGTCGAAGAGCGGGTGACCGACTTGGCCCTCCGGGTGCCGAATCTCCCCCACCCGTCGGTCCCAGCCGGCCGCAACGCGACGGACAATGTGGAGGTCCGCCGATGGGGCACGGCGCCGTCATTTACATTCCCGCCCCAAACCCATTGGGAGGTGGGCGAGGCGCTCGGCATTCTGGACTTTGAGCGGGGGGCAAAACTCACGGGGGCCCGCTTCGTGGTCCTGGCCGGCTTGGGCGCCCAACTCGAACGGGCCTTGATCAATTACATGTTGGACCTCCACACGACCCAGCATGGCTATCACGAAGTTCTGCCGCCGTTCCTGGTCAACCGCGCCGCCATGACGGACACGGGTCAGCTTCCCAAATTTGAAGATGATCTGTTTGCCCTCAAAGCGGAAGACTATTTCTTGATTCCCACGGCCGAGGTGCCGGTCACCAACCTGTTGCGGGAAGAGTCCATCGCCGCCGATCGACTTCCGATCCGCTACACCGCCTACACGCCCTGCTTCCGTCGCGAGGCCGGCTCCTACGTGAAAGACACGCGCGGGTTGATCCGCCTGCACCAGTTCAATAAGGTCGAGCTGGTCGCCTTCGCCGCGCCGGAGACCTCGCATCAGGAGCTGGAACGTCTGACGGCCAATGCGGAAGCCGTCTTACAAGGCCTGGGGCTCCACTATCGGGTGATGGCGCTGTGCGCCGGCGACATGGGCTTCTCCGCGACCAAGACCTACGACCTCGAAGTCTGGCTCCCCTCGCAGCAGGTCTTCCGGGAGATCTCGTCGTGCAGCAACTTCGAAGCTTTTCAGGCTCGGAGAGCCGGCATTCGCTATCGCCGCCCCGACGGCAAGACGGATTTCGTCCACACTCTGAACGGGTCGGGTCTCGCGGTCGGCCGCACGATGGTGGCGATTCTGGAACAATATCAACAGGCGGACGGCTCGGTTCTCGTGCCTCCGGTGCTCCGGCCCTACCTGCACGGCCGTGAGCGCCTGACTCGCGTCTAACATTGCGCACCATGACGTCGTCCGCTCTTCGCCCCAACGACCCGCCTGATACCACCTTCACGGAATTGGCTGAACTGGCATCAGTCCTGTGCGGAACCTCCATGGCCTTGATCGCGGTGGCCGACGGCCCGCGCTTTTCGGTGACCGGACGACACGGCACCTCGACGAGCGAACTGCCCGCCCACGCCGAACCACTCGCCCAAACGCTCAGACACCCGGATGTCCTGGTGGTGTCGGGCAACGGCAGCGCGGGAACACTCCCGATTCCACTGGAAGGACCGCCGGTCGGGTTCTACGCCGGGGCTGCGATTCGCGCCGCCGACGGACAGACGCTCGGGCTCGTGTGCGTGATGGACCGTCACGCGCGTGAGCTCTCCCCTGGCCAGCGCACGGCCCTGGCGGTCATCAGCCGCCAGGTGTTGGCGCAGATGGAGCTCCGTCGGCATCAGGCGGAGTCCGAACGCTCCCGGCAGGAGCGGCAGCAGGCGGAAGAGACACTCAAGCAACGCGACGAGCAACTCCGCCAAGCCCAGAAGATGGAAGCCATCGGCAATCTCGCGGGCGGCATCGCCTACGACTTCAATAACCTTCTGACCGTCATTACCGGATACAGCGAACTGGTCCTGAAGAAGATCCCGGAGACAGACCCGCAACGACGGAAGCTCGAAGAGATCAAGAAAGCGGGCGACCGCGCAGCCGCCTTGACGCAGCAACTGCTCGCCTTCAGCCGACGACAGATCCTCCAGCCGAAGATCGTGGACCTGAACGGCATCATTTCGGCCATGGGCTCGATGCTGCAGCGCCTCGTCGGCGAGGACGTCCAGGTGAATATCGCCCTGGCTCCGGACCTCGGGCGCGTGAAGGCCGACCCCGGCCAGTTGGAGCAGGTCATCATGAATCTCGTGGTCAATGCGCGGGACGCCATGCCGAGCGGGGGCAAGGTGACGATTGAGACCGTGAACGTGGATCGGGTGCCTGTGTTCTCATCCAGACCCGACCTCAATAAGAAACGTCCCTACATCATGCTCGCCGTCAGCGACACCGGCACCGGCATGGACGCCGCCACCAGGGCACGCATTTTTGAACCGTACTTCACGACAAAAGCCGCAGGAAAGGGAACCGGCCTGGGCCTCTCCACCGTCTACGGCATCGTGAAGCAGAGTGACGGGGAGATTCTCGTCTACAGCGAACCGGGACATGGCGCCACGTTCAAGATCTACCTCCCGCGAGAAGACCGCGTGGCGGCGGACATCGGAGCCGCGACGCCTGCCGAATCCCTCCCGGTGGGGACCGAAACCATCCTCTTGGTGGAAGACGAGCCGGGCGTTCGGGCCTTTGCCGGCGAAGCGCTGCGGATGCAGGGGTACACGATCCTCGAAGCCAAGCACGGCATCGATGCTCAAGTGCTGAGTACGCAGCATCCCTCGCCGATTCATCTCCTGCTGACCGACGTGGTCATGCCGCAGATGAACGGACGCGAAGTGGCCGAGCGCTTGCTGTCGCAACGCCCCGGCCTCAAAGTGCTCTACATGTCCGGGTACGCCGAACAGGCCGTCATCAATCGCGGCATCATGGACTCCGGCTTCGCCTTCTTGCAGAAGCCCTTTACGCAGCATGCCCTCGTGTCGAAAGTGCGGGAAGTACTGGATGCCAGGCCCTCGTAACGGGTAAGCTGTCAGGAGCCTGTTCAACATTGCCGTTCGTAGCGAGACGAAGTAGGTGCTGGCAGATACGAGGCCACAGGCTCCGAAAAACCGGAGGCGTATTCGCTGGAATACGTTGAGGATTTTTCGGAGCCGAGAACAAAGCACATGCCAGCGCATGATTCGTCGCAGTAGAATGGTCAATGTCGGACATGCTCCTAGGTCGGAGGGGTGACGGAGTGGCCGAACGTGCCGGTCTTGAAAACCGGAGACCTCGTCAGGGGTCCGCGAGTTCAAATCTCGCCCCCTCCGCCATGTAAAGCAATGCTGAGCGCAGAACGAGGAACGCTGAATGAAGAGAACGGCCCTGTCCTGAAATCCCGCTCCGCCGTTCAGCGTTCTGCACTCATCGTTCCGCATCGGAGGGTTGCGCTTGTCCCACAGGTGATGGTTAGGCTATGATGCCGCTCCGCAACGTGAACGCATAGCGGTCAAGGACTGTTGAGGCAGCAACCCGAAGAGACTCCCCCCAGAGGCACCGACGTCGGAGAGGTGGCCGAGTGGCCGAAGGCAACGGTTTGCTAAACCGTCACAGGGCCTAAAGCCTTGTCGCGGGTTCAAATCCCGCCCTCTCCGCCATTTACCCAGTGCTGAGTAACAAGTGCTGAGACCTGAGTAGGGGCTCATAGATCGACCGGACGGGAGTGAAGAGAGTGGTCCTTCCGTTCAGGGCACCGACCAAAGCTATCCGCCTTCTGCTCGCACTAGCCGCCACGTGGAATTTCGTCTCCGCGTGTTCGGATTCCGCCCAAGATATCCGCATTGCGGCCCAGGATTATCGATTTCAGCCGTCAGAAATCCATCTTCAGGCTGACCGGCCCATCCGACTCACCCTCGTCAATGAAGGCCGGGAGGCGCATGAAGTCTCCAGCACGCTCTTCCTCCGCCCGGAGGTCCGCCCCATCGATGACCAAGTCGGGCCCCCCTTTACCGGACGCGGCCTCATCAAGATCAATGTCGGAGGATCCGCAACCGTCACTCTGCGAGCGCCAGTGGGGACTTATTTCTACCGCTGCGTGATTCCCGGCCACCGGGGAATGGAAGGCATGCTGATCGTGGAGTGACATGGCGCAAGAGTCATGGGCAGGATCGACTTGACCTCGGAGGGTCCCCCCTGTATAAAGACCGAGCCGTCCAAGCCACCGACGTGCGCC
>JACRLS010000221.1 GCA_016235225.1 Nitrospirota bacterium
ACCGCCGGATCTACGCCGCCTCCCCTTGGTCGCACGAGCTTCGCAGTCATTTGCCCGCTCGCCCTGGTCGGCTGCGCCTCGTATCCGGTTCCTGTTCGTCGGCGCACAGGTTCGTTCCCCGCTTCCTTCAGCGTCGGCCTCGCGGCCCCCGCCTTGCGGTTCCCTTGGGTTCCTGCAACCAGGTTCCCGAAGGACTTGCACCTCCTAGTCAGTGCCCAGGCTGGGCGCACAAACAAAGGGCCGGCCGCACGATTGTGCAGCCGGCCCTAAGACGATTGGGGCGACTGGTGGCTTAGTGGCCCTGTCGCTGTCCCGCCTCACCAGCCTGTTCGGCCTGTCCGGACTGTGGGACAACTTCCACCTGGGTCTGCTGGGATTGATCCTCTTGGCTCACGGGTCGCTTGTCGCCGCGGCGTCCGCTATCCCGCCCCTCGACCTGGCGACCGCTATGACGCTCGCCCTGGCCGCCGACCTGTTGGTCATGGTTGACATTCCCCTGCCCGCGCTGCCCGCGCACGGCCTCGTCGGCAGACGCCACACCATGATCAGCCTGGCCGCGGCCCTGCTGGCCACCGACCTGCTGACCATTGTGACGTCGCGTCTGCCCCACGGACTGCTGGTTGGAAACCTTCCCCTGGCCACGCTGGCTGCCGACCGCCTTGTTGTCGGAGACCACAGCCTGGTCATTCTGACCCTGCTGCCCGACCGCTTGCTGGCCGCTGCGGTGATCATTCACCTGGCCCTGATCGCCCTGAACAGACGATCCCGAGCCTGAGCCGGCGATCGCGAGGCTACCGAGCGCCACAACAGAGACGCCGATGCCGATCATGAGCATTCGAAGTACCTTCATGTCACTCCTCCTTGTGAAAACCACGTGATGGACTGCCCGTCCGGTGATGAAATCACCTTCTCCACTCTAACACCCGCCTCTACAGGCCCAAAAAGATTTCGCCTAATGCACACGGTGATTTACGCCGCCTGTCAGGCGCCACAGCAGACCCATGCGCCGGACCCGACCGCCGTCAGAATGCGCGCGGTGAATCGAGACCGTTACCGGACGTCTTGGAAAAACACACGGGGCAGGATCGGAAGACGGAACTGCACGTGGAGGATAATCAACAGCACGCGGACGAAGCTGCGCCAGATCCCCATCTGGATGAACTTTCGCGCATCGGTGACGACGGGAGGCGCGAAGAGGACCGGACGCGCGACGGCCTGGAGCTTCTCGCAGAATGCGACGTCTTCCAGAATGGGTTGATTGGGAAAGCCGCCGAGTGCCTGGAACAGGGACCGCCTCACAAACATGGCTTGATCGCCGTAGATCATGCGGGACTGCCGGCAGCGCACATTGTCGAGGAAGGAAATGACGCGGAGCCGCCAATCCGATCCGGAAAATTGGTGCAGGAACCCGCCGGCCTGAATCGACCCGTCCTGTTCGCTCGCATTCAACCGGGCCAGCGCCCCGTCCGGCAGGGTCGTATCGGCGTGGAGGAACAGGAGCCACTCTCCCTGCGCCTCAGCCGCTCCGCGATTCATTTGTGCAGCCCGTCCTTTCGGCGCATGAAGCCGCCGAACTCGCGCCTCATGGGCCACGAGTTCGCAGGTGCGATCCGTGCTGCCGCCGTCCACGACCAACACCTCATACTCGCCGGCCTGCCGAAACAGCCGCTCAAGCGTTCCCGGGAGCGCCCGCTCTTCGTGGTACGTGGGGATGATGACGGACACCATAGCTCAGCGCGTGAGGAGTGAGGGGTCAGGGGTCAGGGGTGAAGACACAATCCTTTCGGGACCTAACAACGGCATGTCATCGAGCATGAGCCACCAGGGAAGATAGAATCGGCAGTCGGCGGCCCAGGCGGCCGCATCTTCATGGATCGTGTCGAAGAGGTCGGCCAGCGTCGTCACCATCGGCTCGATGAGGTCGAGATAGTCCGCCGCGCGGCTGCGCAGCGTTTCAACCGAGACCTCCCCGCGCTGCAGCGCCCGCTCGATCGTCCTGATTCCGAAGGCATGGTGGGCTTCTTCTTGATGGAGCAGAATGCGCCGCATGCGTCCGAACGGGGCGCCTCGCTTCGCCAGCCCCTCCTCGATTCTGGTGAGAATGGATTCTCCCAATCCCTCCAGGATGATCTGTTCTGCCAGGACGGTTCCGAGAAAATCCCGTCTCTTGAGCGCATCTTCTAACAGGACTCGATATGCTTCCAACGGTTTCAAGAGGACCGTCCCCGGGGACCGTCGAGGTGTCAGCCACAGAATCGCGCCGTGGAACACCCGCGCGTGGGTGGCTTCCTGACGAGCCTGCGTCTTCAGAAACCTTGCCGGCTCCAGCTCAGGGGCGAACGTAGCTTGCGACGACGCACAAGCCTGCGCCATTTGTTCCCCCTCCTCCAGAAAGGCGAGCAGCCGTGCAATCGGCGTCCGCTCATCCGGCAGAACCAGCATAGGGCACTCCGTTCAGACTCCAGTCGTAGTCAAGGAACTCGATCCGATAGGATTCGGTCTTCAAGTCCCGCGCAAGCTCGGGATCACTCACATACCGAGCCAGATACTGAGCCAGAGAACCGGCCTGCGCTTCGAAATCGCCTCGAAACCATTTGAAGATCATCGACACGGCCGCCACTCGATGTTCCCGATCGAATCGATTCTTCGTGGGGTCATTCACGAACCCTCCGGCGCTCTCGTCGAGTTGTGCTTCGAGCCGATCGGCCACATAGGCCTCGGACCGCAGGCGTGGGCAAGACCGAGAGGCGCAGACGATCGCAAAATGAATGCGCGGCTCCTGAAAGACGGGAATAAGAATCTTTTGCTCGAGATCGTAGAGATTGATCAATTCGCCGCCGACTCGATAGGCGGTGGCGACAAAGAACCGATACTGCCCCCACAAGGTCTGCGGCGACCCACCATCCAGAATTCCCTTGATGGCGAATGCGTTATACGCATTGATCCAAAAGGCCAGCCGTGCCTCACGCGATACCAGCCCATTCGGATCCACCCGATCCAGTTCGTTGAGATACTGCGAGAATCTCGGCTCGCGGGCCATGGCCGGATAGTCGACCTCTCCCACGGTCACGTGGGTGCGGACGACCCCATCAAAGGCCTGATGCGTCCACTCCTGGAGCGAAATCGGATGAGCCGGATGAAAGCTCGTCGGGATCGAGGCACAGCCTGTCATTCCACTCATGACGCTCCAGAGCAGCACGAGACCCGCCCGGCGGAGTCCCATTCTCGTCTCCAGCGCGCGAAATGCTCCCATGGAGGGACGATTTTCGGCAGGGCTATGCCCTGGACAATAACGGTTAGTGACCATTGGGGCTGCCTGCAACGACTCTTTCTTCGACAGTGCCCGGCACAGCATTTGCTGAAGATTCCTCCGTTCGTTCACGCCACCGAGTGAGGGTGGCACGAACGCCTATTGGAGCAACCAACAAGGAGGTTTCTCATGAAGTCGACCATGACATGTTTGGCCTTGGCCGCTGCGTTCGGGCTGATTGCGATTCCGCCTGCCGATGCCGGTTCCAAGAAGCAGTCGAAATCGTCGGTCCAATCGGCCACCGATGCCGCCAAGGCGGCCGCCCAGCAGAGCGCCAAGGTTTCGGTCGTCAGCTCACAGCCCGTGAGCGGAAACCAGTTGGAGTCGAAGCCTGGGCCGGCGTACCGCACGGTGTCTGGCACAGTCAAAAATGTGAACGGCCAGGTCGTCGTCATGGAAGATTATGAGGGCCGAGAAGTCCGCATGTTCGTCAGCAACCAGACCAAGAAATTGCGTGGCGACAAGAAGCCGGGCGATTCGATTCGCGCCGAGCTGACGCACGGCGGTCACGCGAATTCGATTCAGTAGTTCCGTTCCCGTTCCGTCCCATGTTCTCCGCTGCGCTAGGGGGTCGGTCGAGGGGCCGACCCCCTTCGTATTTCTGAAGTGCGGGGCCGGCACTTCCCGTGCCTCCCTCTCTTGCCTCGCTCTCACCTCGCACCTCCGCACTATCGCCTCGTGCCAGTCTCCTATCCGATTGTCATCGACACCTCGTGTATCCCGCTGGCACCGTCTGGGAACGCGTCCTGTTCCTCAGAGAGTTGCCGCCTGCCCGTACCGTCGGTGGCGCGCACCATCAGTGAATAGCGTCCTGAGGGCGCACCGGTCCAGCGATAGCTCCAGAATACCCAGGCCAAGGGTGAGATCGGCGGCGCAAGTGTCGCCGGGTGCCAGATCTCGCCGCCATCCATGCTGATTTCGACAAGCCGAACGCCCCGCGTCCCAGCAAAGGCATAGCCCCTCACGACGAAATCCGATCCACGAATCGTGTCTCCGCGAACCGGCCAGTCAATATGCGAGGAGGTCTTGATGATCGCCTCATCCGACCAGCCCTTGCGCTGATAGTAGCCCTGGAAATCCGTCGTCAGCACCTCAATGCCTGTCAGCCATTGCACGTTCTTCATCCCGTAAATGCCGGGGACGATGATGCGCGCCGGGAATCCATGACCGTTGGGCAAGGGCACGCCGTTCATCTTATAGGCCACAAGCACGTCATCACCCA
>JACRLS010000230.1 GCA_016235225.1 Nitrospirota bacterium
GCTCATCCCCCTAGCCGAGAGGCAGTCAGGGCGATCCGGATAGCGCCCTCCAGGGCGCCGCTCCGGTGGTTCTCTTGTCTTTCCCCCCGGGGATTGTCTACAATGCCGGTCCAATTGGACCCGTGACAGGAGCGCATATGAAAGGCCTCCGCTTCGAACGGCTCGGCACAGGGCGGCACTACAACATCGTGCTGCACATCGGCAGCAGCTATGTCCCCGTGACCGATGAATCCTTTGAAGAGCTGAAGAATAAGAGCCTCCTGCCAGCGGAGCGCTTCCTCGACCTGCTGGTCGACAAGATCGGCTATTCCAACTATCTCAAAGACCAAATCCGCGCCGAACTCGACCGGGCCGGCAATCCCGTCACGCAAATCACCGTCCTCCAAGGCGCCATCCGGGACCTCTAGGAAGCAGGTTCAGGTTAAGGCTGAGGTGAAGGGAAGACTCCTGACCGTTCTACCTCTCAACCTTAGCCTCAACCTCAACCTGCTTCACACATCCCACGTTCCCCCTTCTTTGAAGAGATGATTCATAATCTTGCTCTTCGTGTCGTGATCTTTCTCCAGCTTCAGAGCCTTTGAATAGTTCTCCCAGGCGGCCTCCCGCTTGCCCCGCGCTGCATACACACGTCCGATGCCGTAATAGGCGCCGGCGTCGTTCTGGTCTGATTTGAGCGCCCGGTTAAACGCCTCCATGGCTTCCTGAAACCGATTCTTCTCGAAGAGAATCCAGCCGGTGGCCGTTTCCGCCGGCGAGAAGGTCGGATCGGCCTGAATCGCATCTTGATAGCACTTCATGACGAGGTCCATCCGGCCCTTGGCTTCGTAGATGCCGGCAAGGGCAAAGTGAGTGGGCGCATCATTCGGATTCAAGCGAAGGGCCTCTTTGTACTCGAGCAAGGCCGGTTCCAGCTTGCCTTGCTCAGCCAGCGCGCAGGCCAGGTTGGCGTGGGCCATCGCGTCGTCTGGTTGCTGGCGGATGATCTCCCGGTACTGAGGGATGGCCAGCTCGAGTCGCCCTTGCTCCTGGTAGGCGACCCCGAGGTTCATGCGCGCCGGCAGATAGGCCGGATCGAGCTTGATCACCTCGCGATACTCCTTGATCGCTAATTCGGGTTGCCCGGCTCGCTCATGAATTTGCGCCAGGAAGTAATGCGGGTACGGCATCTGAGGAGCCAGGGCGGCGGCCTGCTGGTAGCGGTCCAGCGATTGCTCGGATCGGCCCGACTGCGCGAGGAACAGCCCGGCCACGAGCTGGATGGTGGCTTCCTTGGGATGCGCGTCCGTGATCTGCTCGACCCACGCGCGGACAGCGGCGATGTCGGCCTCCTCCTGAAGTGCCTTCGCATGGGTTCGCCAAGCCTCGGCAAAGGCTCCCCGGATCAACTGCACCACATTCTGCGCGAAATAGGGCCGGGGATCATGCTGGCCCTGGCGGGACAACTCGGCAATCCATAGGGCGGCCGTGTCGGCCACAGCCGGCCAATCGGCTCGAATCATGGCCTCGGTGATGCGGGAAGCATGGTCCGTGGGCGTCGTCATAGCGGGAGAGGAGTATAGCATCCGTTGGCTTGGGGGCAACAGGCCGAAGATCAGTGGAATGTTGCCGATGGCGAGCCCGCATCGTCAGGACGGGCGATCTTCGAATCTGAAGTAGAAGTAAAGGGAGATTGTCCGAGCTAGCTGAGGGTCAGCACGCCTGCGCCGGCGATAACTCCCCGCCTGAGGTCCAGCAAGGCGCGATTCGCCTCTTCTAACTTATAGGCGGTGGTGTGCGGCCGAATCGGAATGGCCGCGGCCTCTCGAAGCAAGTCGAGGCCATCCTGCCTGGTGTTGGCCGTGACGCTTCTGAGCACCCGTTCGCCGAAGAGGTCCTGGTCGTAATTCAGCGGTGGGATGGCCGAGAGGTGAATGCCGGCGAGGGCCAGGGTACCGCCCCGCTGCAGCGCGCGAAGAGCCGGCGGCACCAATTCACCGGCCGGCGCAAAGAGAATCGCGCTGTGCAGCGGTTCTGGTGGTGAGTCCATCGAACCGCCGACCCAGGCGGCGCCCAACTCGCGCGCCAGCCGCCGGTGCGCTTCGCGAAGCGAACAGACGTAGACGTCACAGCCCCAGGAGCGGGCAATCTGAATAGCGATATGAGCCGACGCGCCGAAGCCATACAGGCCTATTCGCTGGCCCGGCTGGATGCCACTCAGGCGGAGAGCCCGGTAGCCGATGATGCCGGCACAGAGAAGCGGCGCCGCTTCCTGATCGCTGAATGTCGGGGGGATGGGATAGGCAAAGGACTCGGACACGACTGCATAGTCCGCATAGCCCCCGTTCACGTGGTAGCCGCTGAACGTGGCTTGCCGGCAGAGATTCTCCCGGCCGCTCCGGCAAAATTCGCAACTCCCACAGGTCCGCTGCAGCCAGGCAATCCCCACACGATCGCCTTCTCGGGCTGATCGCACCCCCGTGCCGACTCCCGCGATGGTCCCGACAGTCTGGTGACCTGGAATGATCGGCAGCTTCACCGTCGGGAGTTCACCTTCGATCACATGCAGGTCGGTCCGGCAAATCCCGCACACGTGGACCTTCACAAGGACTTCGCCGGGGCCGGGTGTCGGCACCGGCAGGTCTCTCACGTGAAGAGGGGAAGTGTCGACAGCGGCATGCCCATCCAGCACCATGGCGCGCATCGTAGAGGACATATACCATCCGGTTGGGCCTTGACACCAGGGTGGGGCAGGCCGAATCATGAACGAGTCGGCATCAGGGTGTCAGGCGATCCTGGGCGGCTCTAAGGGGAGGAAGAACGAAATGAGCGGACGACTGAAGGGCAGACAGCGGTTCAGGGTGTGTGTCGTAGCCTGTGTGGCCTGGTGGGGCATGTTTCAGATGGGACTGGAGCCACCGGCGTCAGCGCAACCGGCGGGTGGTCGCGTGTCCGCCACGGCAACCCTTTCGGTGCTAGGGGGAACCGTCCAGCACGTGACCAGTGGTGGCACCCAAGCCCAGGCTCGGGACGGCATGGACCTTGCGCTTGGCGATCGTGTCTTGACCGGACCCAAGTCCACCGCGGTCATCACCTTCCTGGACGGCACCACCGTGACCGTGCAGCCGGATTCCGACGTCCAGGTGAAGAAGGCGGACATCACCTCGCAAAAGTCCACGATCAGCATCAAGATCAACCTCGGTGTTGTGTGGGCGCGCGTCGTCCGCCTCGCCGATCCCAAGTCGAGCCTCTCGCTCGAATCCAACACGGCGACCGCCACGGTGCATGACGGCCTCATCGGCGGTGAAATGACTCCCGACCATTTCATGTGCTGGACGATGGCGGGTCCCGTGACCGTGACGGATCCGCAAGGGCAGGTGCTCATGGTCTTGTTGCCAGGGGAAAAGACCATGGTCCAACCGAATGGAAAGAA
The DNA here is from genome assembly GCA_016235225.1 of Nitrospirota bacterium. Taxonomy (GTDB): domain Bacteria; phylum Nitrospirota; class Nitrospiria; order Nitrospirales; family Nitrospiraceae; genus RSF151. The sequence goes on from JACRLS010000230.1 coordinate 3,410, forward strand.
TCAGCCGGCGCCCGCGGCCTTCTCCGTCAATCAGAGCACGTTGCGCGTGACGGCTTCGGCGGGCGTCCTCCCGCTCGTCGTCATGGATGACGGGGCGAGGGTGGCCGGCTTTGTGGCTCCGACGATCGAAGTGAATCAA
>JACRLS010000062.1 GCA_016235225.1 Nitrospirota bacterium
CCGACGATTTCAGCTTCCCGCTCGGCCACATCTCGATGGTCGGCAAGCAGGATCTGGAGATGCTGCAGACCGGCGCACCGGCCCTCGCCCCAGGCCTGGCGCTGGATGTGGTTGCGAAACACTCTCTCGACTTTTGGATGACATCGGAAGATCTGCCTGATCCGGATAATCGCGTGTTGGTCGGGAGCGACGGCCGGATCACCCTCCGATACCGGGAGAATAATCTCGAAGGGCACCGGCGACTCCAGGCGCGACTGAAAGGCATGCTGAATCGGATCGGCTGTGAAGAACATCTATTACCGTCGCATCTCTATCTCGGCAAGAAGATTCCCATCGCCGGAACGGCGCACCAGTGCGGCACGATCCGTTTCGGGCGCAATCCGAAGACCTCCGTGCTTGATGCGGACTGCAAAGCGCACGATCTGGATAATCTGTACGTGACCGATGCGAGCTTCTTCGCCTCCAGCAGCGCGGTGAACCCCTCGCTCACCATCATGGCGAACGCGATGAGGGTGGGGGATCATCTCAAGGAGAGGTTAGGGGTGAGGGGTTAGGGGTGCGGGGACTGGCTCCCGCTTTCCTCTGACGCGGCGGGTGACTGTCCCCGTAACTGCTGACAGAAGCAACAAGATGAACATGGTCAGATACTTTGAAAGAGTAGGGAGCGGGTTCTGCCTGGCGTGGTTGGTTGCTATCGGTCCTGCTTGGGCTCAACTGGTCACGGCCGTCGATTCGATCGGCATCACCGTGTCCGATATGGATCGCGCGGTGGAGTTTTATTCCACCGTGCTCAGCTTTGAGAAGGTCTCCGACGTGGATGTCGCGGGGGAGGAGTACGAACACCTTCAGGGTGTCTTCGGCGCGCGCATGCGCGTGGTGCGGATGAGGCTCGGCGAGGAGGTCCTGGAACTGACGGAATACTTGGCGCCCAAGGGCCGTCCCATCCCGGTGGATTCCCGCAGCCACGACCGCTGGTTTCAGCACATCGCCATTATCGTGAGTGACATGGATCAGGCCTATCAGCGGCTTCGACAGCACAAGGTGCAACATGTCTCGACCGGGCCACAGCGGATTCCGGATTGGAACAAGGTGGCCGCGGGGATTCGGGCCTTCTATTTTCGTGATCCGGACGGACACAACCTGGAAGTGCTGTGGTTTCCACCGGCCAAGGGCGCCGCGAGGTGGCATCGAACGGACCGCCTGTTCTTGGGCATTGATCACACGGCCATCGTCGTCGGAAGCACGGATGAGAGCCTGACGTTCTACCGAGACACCCTGGGTCTGCGGGTCGCCGGCGAAAGCGAAAATTATGGGACTGAACAAGAACACCTGAACAATGTGTCCGGCGCGCGATTGCGGATTACCAGTCTCCGGGCCGCCGCCGGTCCCGCCATTGAGGTTCTGGAGTATCTTGCCCCGGTCGACGGCCGCCGCTATCCTGCCGATGAGCAGGCCAATGACCTGATGCACTGGCAGACCAAGATGATCACCGCAGATGCGGAGCGAGCAGCCCACCGCACGCACGGGAACCCTGTTCGAGACGTGTCCCCGGGGGCCGTGGCTCTGCCACGCGTAGAGTTGGGGTTTACCAAAGGGCTGACCGTCCGCGATCCCGACGGCCACGTCACACAATTGATGGCGCGGTAGGCGACCGCCATGGTCAATCGGGTGGCACATAGCCTGCTGCGTGGAATATTGACGATGGCGTACCTTACGGATCAAAAGCCCATGATGGGATCACCAGCCCATACGATGACCTACAGGGGCTCGACATTTCAGTTTGTCTCAGCCGCCAACCGCGAGGCCTTTGCGGCGGCGCCGGATCGCTATGTCCCGCACTATGGCGGGTTCTGTGCCTATGGATTTGCCGGGGGCTCCAGCCGTAGTCGGCGGTAATTGACCAGTGTCAATTGATCAAGATTGCTTGTCTGAATCTTACGCAGGATCAATATCTTCAGTGAAATCATTGATCTAAATCTTGAAGATGTATACCGGGCGAGCACGTCTTCCGATCAGCAGAAGGAACACCATGATCCACCGAATCACCGGCTATCATCAAGATGAGCAAGGCGACTGGGTCGCCGATCTAGCCTGCGGGCATGGGCAGCATGTGCGGCATCAGCCGCCGTTGACGGTGAGGCCGTGGGGAGTCATCGCAGAGGGCGAACCCGAAATCTCGGCACGACGCTGAACTGCAAACGGTGCGAGGATGTGCGTGAGGCATAGGGGACAGGAAGTGGTCAGGGGGGAGTGGTGAGGACTGGAACTCCTCGTTCGCCCCTACTCGATCGTGGTGACGCTCCGCGGCACGTCAACGGCGAGATCGAGGCCCGGTCCATCCCAGGGCTGGAGCCAGGGCCCCTCGTACCAGTAGCCGCCTCTGACGGGGTCGTCCCCCAGTAACAACGGCGTGTCGAGATCGAGGACATCAAAACCACCGAGCCCCAGCACTATCGCAAACGAGCAGCCCATCGCAATCCTCGCCTCGACCATTCCGCCGATCATCAGTCCCAACCCGGACGCGCGCGCAAACTGCGCGATCTCGGTGGCGTCGACCACGCCCGTTTTCATGATCTTGATGTTGATGAGATCCGCGGCGTTTCGCTTCAAGATCTGCTTGGCATCGTCCAAGGACCGCACCGACTCATCGGCGGCCACGGGAATGCCGGTCAGATGACGTAGGGCCGAGAGTCCCTCCAAATCGTCCCGCACCAGCGGTTGTTCAAGGAGCACCAGCCGCCCGCCGAACTGTTTGACGCCGGTGACGAACGCGAGGCACTCGTCTCTCGTATAGCCTTGATTGCCGTCGCCGATGAAGGCGACATCGGGCAGCGCTTGATGCACCGCTTCGAGGCGCCGCACGTCCCCTTCCACTTCTTTGCCCACCTTCATCTTCAGCAGCCGGAATCCCTTCGCGTGCCATCCCCGGGCCAGTGAGACTGTTTTCTCCCGATCGGTGATCGGGATGGTGATGTCCGTCTCGCGCGGGCGGACGTCGGCGCCGCCCCAAAGCGCCCACAGCGGCAGCCGCCCCGCATGACAGAGCGCATCGAGAATCGCAGTCTCGAGTCCGCACCGAGCGGCCGGGTATCCGCCGATCCTCTCGCGGAGAGCATGGCCGAGCCGGGTCCACTGGGAGGCCGACTGTCCAAGGAGGGTTTTGGCTGCATCGGTGGCTGCGCGAAGGCCGGCGGGGCGGTCCTCTCCCCCGACCTCCGGAAAGGGCGCAATCTCCCCATATCCCTGTGCGCCGTTCCGGAGCGTCACCCGGACGAAGATGTTCTCCGCCGCCACCCGAGCGCCGGTGGCGACGACGAAGGGATCCGTGATGGGAAAGTCCACCGGCCAGAGGTCGATGCGGGTGACAGCAAGGGCGGTGTGCGCGGGCATGCTAGTGCGTGGTCATCATGGCTGTGTGCAGCAGGACTATAGCGGAAGTCGTCGAAGCCCGCCACTGACTCCACGAAAAATGAATGAGCGCCCATTCGCATCCGTTTATGCGGGTTCGTGACAAGTCTGGTGATGTGATGCTCCGCCAGATTTCAAGGTGTCTGCTAGGCTTAAAAAATCCGAATTCAGAAATCGGTCGAGAGGGGACGTCGTGAAGAGAAATGGCATGGGGAGACGGAGGGAAGGTCAAAGCCTGTGGTGGATCGCAGGCCTGCTCATCGCTGCCGTGAGTCTGACGAGTCCCTATGTGAGCCTCGCCGAGGATGGCGGGGGCGTCAGTCTCGATGAGGGGAATGCCTCGGTCATGGGCCAGGTGGCGGATCTCCTGTCCAACGGCGTGAATCTCAATGGGGATGGCGCCGCAGATCTCTTCCAGACCGACGCAAGCCCGAACCAAGACGTCAATCTGCAACAAACCCAGATGCCGACCAATTTCGGTGAGGTGACGCCGGAACAGATGGGGCAGGCATTGGAGAATCGCAACGCGTCTTCACAGAGTTCAGGCCGCGGGCAGAACGCTCAGCCCCGCGGTCGGTAGAGGAGTCAAGGGGGCCCCTATGCGCTCATGGCTGTGCGCGGAGGGCGATGGCAGAGGAAGCCATATGTATAAAAGGAGGCAGACGATGATGAGCAGGAGGACTGGGCAGAAGTCGGTGGTCTTGGGAACCATGGCGTCGGTCGCCCTGTGTGGGGTGCTGGCCGGGGGAGTCCGGGCAGATGATGGGTGGGACGGCGTATCGCC
>JACRLS010000247.1:0-5122 GCA_016235225.1 Nitrospirota bacterium
GAGAGTGGCGGAATTGGCAGACGCGCGAGACTTAGGATCTCGTGGTTAACCCCGTGGGGGTTCAAGTCCCCCCTCTCGCACCACGTCAATAAGTTTTCAGTTAGCAGTTCTCAGTAGACCGTCAGGAGCATCGCTCTTTAACTGACGACTGCTCACTGTGAACTGACGACTATTATTGCAGGGAGTCTCCATGAAACTCGAAGTGACAGAACTCGGCCCGGTTAAACGAGCCTTCAAAATCGAAGTCCCCTCGGAAGAGGTCAATCGCCATTTTTCCCAAGCCTATGCGGAGTTGAGCCGCCAGGTGCATATCCCGGGGTTTCGGCCGGGGAAGGCCCCCCGCGCGCTGCTCGAACAGCGCTATGCCAAAGCCGTCGAGGAGGATCTTGTTCGGCGCTTGATCCCTGACTACTATGGCAAGGCGGTCCGTGAAGCCGGTGTCGTGCCGGTCCAGGTGGAAGTGCCCCCGCTCGAGCGCCTGAAGATCAAGAAGGACTCGGCCTTCAGCTTTACGGCCACGGTAGAGATCAAGCCGAAGATCGAATTGCGCGACTACCGGGCTCCCAATCCGATTTCGCTGAAAAAAGATTCGCGGACCGTCACGGAGGAACAGCTGGCACAGACACTGGAGGCGCTCCGAGAGCAGCAGGCACAGCTGGACGCCGCCCCCGAGGGGAAGCCCCTCGCTGAAGGCGATTTTGCCGGATTGGACATACAAGGATACCTGAACGGAGCCGCCCTGGAGCATGCCAAGCAGGACGGGCAGGTCCATCGAGTGGGCTCCAAGGGGCTGGTCCTCGGTCTTGAAGTAGACCCTCATCTGTTGGGAAAGAAATCGGGCGAAACGGTGGAAATCGTGCAGCCCTATCCCGTTACCCATCCGGACGCCACCCTCGCGGGTAAGTCGGTCGGCTTTCGTGTCACGGTCAAAGCGGTAAAGCACAAGCGTCTCCCCACGCTGGACGATGAGTTCGCCAAGGACTGTGGCCCCTACAATTCCCTCGACGAACTGAAAGAGAAGCTGCGCGGCGAGATGGATCGGGCTCTGCAGCGCGACATTGAGGCGGGCTACAAAGATCAGGTCATCAAGCGCCTCCAAGACACGCACCATTTCGACTTGCCTGAGTCGATGGTCGAGCGGGAACTCCAGGCCCTCGTCCGCCAGCATTTTGAAGCCGAACGCCGGCGTAAAGGGAAAGGCGGACAGGACACCGGACCGGCCGACCAGGCGGGAGAGGTCACCCGGCTCCGGGCGGAGCATGCCGAGGAAGCCAAGCGGCGGGTGAAACTCAGCCTGATCCTGGAAGCCATCGCCGACAAAGAGGGCCTCACGGTGACCCAGGAAGACCTGGAAACCGATATCCGCCGAATGGCCGCCGAGCTCAGGCTCAACATCGAGGATGTGCAGCGGTTGATCCAGGCGGGCGGACAGGACGCGCTGGATGACTTGCGGAGCCGTATCCTCGCGGAAAAAGCCCTTGAATATGTCTATCGTCAGGCCATGATTCAGGGATGACCCCACCGCCTGTTCGGGATCGGACCCCCTACCAAAGAACCTCTGCAAGTCACGGGAAGTATGATAAGATCAGGCGCAGATTGAGTCACGGAGGAAAGGACTGACAGCCATGCTTGTGCCTATTGTGATCGAGCAGACCAATCGAGGTGAGCGGGCCTACGATGTTTATTCGCGCCTGCTGAAGGATCGTATCATTTTCTTGGGGGCCCCGATTGATGATTTGTTTGCCAATCTGGTCATCGCTCAGCTTCTCTTTCTGGAGGCGGAGGACCCTGAAAAAGACATCAATTTGTACGTCAATTCCCCCGGGGGCAGCGTCACGGCCGGCCTGGGAATCTACGACACCATGCAGTACGTCAAGCCGCCGATCAATACGATCTGCCTGGGGCAGGCCGCTAGTATGGGGGCTCTCCTCTTGGCAGCCGGGACCAAGGGCAAGCGGTTCGCGTTGCCGAACGCCCGTGTCATGATCCACCAGCCGATGGGCGGCTTCCAGGGGCAGGCGACCGAGATCGACATCCACGCCCGTGAGATCTTGAAGATCCGTGAACGACTCAACGAAATCCTCGTCAAGCACACGGGACAGCCGCTCGAGAAGATCCAGAATGACACCGAGCGTGATTACTTCATGGCGGCCGACGAGGCCAAGCGGTACGGGCTGATCGACGAAGTCATCACACGCCCACCGAAGGCGTTCAAGGAAACCACGAAAGAGGGAAACGGGGCCAGAGGGGACGGCAAAGAAGGGGCCTAACTGGGGAGGCGGTATGCCGAAGCAGGAAAAGTCTGACCGACATTTGCGTTGTTCCTTCTGCGGGAAGAGCCGCGACGAGGTCCGCAAGCTCATCGCAGGCCCGACGGTCTATATCTGCGACGAGTGCGTCAACCTCTGCAACGACATCATTGCGGAGGACTGGGAAGAGGCCAAAGAGGAGATTTCCTCGAAGCTCCGAAAGCCCTCCGAGATCAAACATCACCTGGACCAGTATGTGATCGGCCAGGATCGGGCAAAAAAAATCCTCTCGGTCGCCGTCCACAATCACTACAAGCGGATCTCCGCGAACGAGGTCGACGACGTCGAACTCCAGAAGGGGAACATCCTGATCATCGGCCCCACGGGGACCGGGAAGACGCTGCTGGCTCAGACGCTGGCCCGTTACCTCGATGTGCCCTTCACGATCGCCGATGCGACGACACTCACAGAAGCCGGCTACGTGGGTGAGGATGTTGAAAACATCATCCTCAAGCTCTTACAGGCCTCCGACTACGACGTGGAACGGGCCCAGCGCGGCATCGTCTACATCGATGAAATCGACAAGATCAGCCGCAAGAGCGACAGCCCGTCCATCACGCGAGACGTGTCCGGCGAGGGCGTGCAACAGGCCCTGCTGAAACTGATTGAAGGCACCGTCGCCAACGTGCCCCCGCAGGGCGGCCGCAAGCATCCCCACCAGGAATTCATCCAGGTGGATACGTCGAACATTCTCTTCATCTGCGGCGGCGCCTTTGTCGGGATCGAGAGCATCGTCGAACAGCGGATCAATAAGAAATCGATGGGCTTCGGCGCCGACATCCGCACGAAGCACGACCGGGGACTCGGCGCAGCGCTGGCTCAGGTCCAGCCCGAAGACTTGCTGAAGTATGGGCTGATCCCGGAGTTCATCGGACGGCTGCCGGTCCTGGCCACGCTCGAAGAATTAGACGAAAAAGCGCTCATCCGGATTCTCACGCAGCCGCGCAATGCGCTCATCAAGCAGTACGAGAAGCTCATGTCCTTCGAGAAGGTGAAGCTGAAGTTCACGGAGGGCGCGCTGGGAGCGATTGCGAAGAAGGCCTATACCCAAAAGACCGGCGCCCGAGGCCTGCGCGCTATCCTCGAAGAGGTCATGCTCGAAGTGATGTACGATGTGCCTTCGCAGAAACACATCAAGGAAATCCTCTTGACCGAGGACGTCATTTACGGCAAGAGTCAGCCACTGCGTCTCATCGAACAGGAACAGGACCAGAAGAGCGCCTAACGAGCAGGGTCCTCCACGAATCGGGGACGGGGCACCAGCAGGCTGCCCCCCTCTCCTTCTTCAACCCCCGTTCCGACCGGTCCTTGCGTCCGTCTTCCTCAATTTCTGTCGGTCTTCAGCCGATAAAGCCGTTGGAGGCGTCTTCCTCGACAAGCGGAGAGAGAGGGCTATACTTCTATGCCGAAGGCTACACTCGCTGACTCACCGGCGATACCTATGAAATTGCCCGTCATCACGACAAGAGCCCACAAGGGCAAGGCCTTGGAGCTTGACCCGCAGCGGGAAACGATGTCGCTGTTGGGCGCGGATGGGGAACCGATGGGCACCGTCAGTTGGGAGTCCGTGATCAACTATATTCGCGCCCTGGGGGAGAAACCCAGGCCGGCGGAATCCCGGTCACAGCCCCGTGCCAGCCTCGCGTTCTCCGTGCGGTACTACGCGCCGGACGGGCGTCGGATCGAAGGGCGGGCCTCCGGACTTGGCGGCGGCGGGCTCTTTATCGATAGCCTGACTCCCCTCCCCGTGGGCACGGATTTGACTATCGAATTCTCCCTGCCCGATGGTTGTCAGGACTGGGTCAAAGCGAGAGGCTCTGTGGCGTGGGTCTGTCCCAAGCCGGATCAGTACTCATTCCATCCCGGGATGGGAATTCGCTTCATCGAGATCAGCGAGTCGGTGCGGGACCGTATCCTCGACCTGGTCCGCATGCTTAACCAGGTCCCGTCAGGCCAGGCCCGATAGTTCCTTCCAGCTCACGCACCGCCCACTCCGCCCACCGGCGCACGTTCACGTGCTCGTCCTTGGCCGCCGCTTCTCTGAGGAAGGCGAGGGCCTGCGGATCCCCCAGCTTCCCCAACCGATAGGCCGCTTCGCCCCGCACTCCGGCGTCGCCGTCATGGATGAGACGATCCAGCACCTTTGGGACTATGTGCCGATCCCCGATTTCGCCGAGTGCCGACAAGGCACGCTGGCGCAGGCCGGCATCCTCGTCCAAGAGACCTTCGGTCAACGGCCCCGTAGTTGACGCCGCCTCCAGCCATCCGAGCGCGGTGGCTGCTGCGCGGCGCGATGCCGCATCAGGACTTTGCAAAGATTGAACGAGGCGAGTCACCACCCCCGGGAGTGGCCCTCGTTGGCCGATGGCAGAGGCCGCGGCATCCTTGACAGCCACAGACGGGTCATCGATCGCCCCTGCCAGCACCGTTCCAATCTCCTCCCGAGCCTCCTCCCCAGCCTCCTCGTCAAGACGCCCCAAGGCCCAGACGACCGCAGCTCGGACAGACGGATCCCCATCGGCTAACGATTCAACCAGGGCTGGAGCCGCCTCGACGCGACCGATCTTCCCCAGCGATTGCGCCGCTGTGATTCGAACAGCCGGATCCACATCTCGCAACAAGTCGATCAGTCGCGGAATCATCTTCGCCGGATCGGAAGGAGGCGATTCATAACAGCCGGAGAGAAAGGACAGGAGAAGAACCGAAAGAAGGAAGAAGGGGGGAGCAGATCGGCGAACGCGCAAAGGAGCAAGCCTCAACGCAGTTAGGATTTTGCGGGAGGTTCCTCTTGAGTCATCGGTCCCTGCTTCGCC
>JACRLS010000247.1:5281-6134 GCA_016235225.1 Nitrospirota bacterium
CAATCTCGGCCCTGATGGTTCGCATCTCCGGATCGATCGAACTCCGCACATCGGCGACCGCCTGACGGAAGCTGCGCAACGTGTCACCGAGACCCTCGCCCAGATTCTGCATGTCCTGCCCGGTCAGGCCGGCTGCCTCATTGGCTTGCGTCGATTTGGCACGGAGCGCAGCTTGTTGCGCCTGGACTCGTGCGACGGCGTCTGTGTTGACGATGGCGGAAGGACGCTTCGCTGCCGGCGTGGCTCGTGCGGTCGGGGGCAGGGACGGATACTGCTGGCGAAGAGCCGGAGCCGGCTGCGCCATCCGGTCCTCCATCGTCGGAGGCGAAGCCACCGCCGCGGCTGGGGACGGCACGGCATTCGGCCTCGGGGCCCGCGCCTTCTGGGGAAGCGCACCTGCCGCCATCATCGCCGCCGTGGTTCCGGGCGTCAGCTCAGGACCGGGCGTGTACGGAGCCGTGGGTTTGGGAGCGCTGGCCTGCTGTGGAGCCCTCACAACCTGGGCCTCTTCGATGGGTGTACCAGTAGCGGCTGCCTGTTGGGGTCGGGGGGGAGACTCCGCTGTGGCTGCGGCGGGATCAGGAGGCACAGGAATCTGATTGACCTCTTTCTTGAACCCTTTCAAGGCCTTGCCGATCCCCTCCCCGATCTGAGGCAGACGGCCGGCCCCAAAAATAATCAGGACAATGACCAGGATAATGATGAGCTCGGAGAAACCCAGCGTTCCAAACATGGTAGCGGCTCCAACAAGCGACGAGCGGTCACTCTATCCGGCGGGGATTCGCAGTGTCAAGCCGACGGAAGGCGCGAGGCGATGGGCTATGGGCATTAGGTAAGATGGCTATGGGCAAGA
>JACRLS010000248.1 GCA_016235225.1 Nitrospirota bacterium
ACCTTAACCTCGACCTCAACCTTCTGGAGGAAGTTATGATCCGAGGAATGTGGACGGCGTCGACCGGGATGACGGCGCAACAGTTGAACATCGATACGATCGCGCACAACCTGGCCAACGTCAACACCAACAGCTTCAAGCGAAGCCGGGCTGAGTTCGCGGACCTGCTCTATCAGATCCAGCGGCTCCCGGGAACCAGCGCGTCCAACATCGGGATCTTTCCGGTCGGCGTGCAGGTCGGAGGCGGGGTGCGGCCGCTGACGGTTGCCAAGGAATGGACTCAGGGCAACCTGCGCCAAACCACCAATGAGCTGGACCTGGCCATCGACGGTCCAGGATTTTTCCAGGTGCAACGTTCGGACGGCACCATCATGTACACGAGGGCCGGCTCGTTCAAACGCGACAACATCGGGAATCTGGTAACGGGCGACGGCGATCAACTCAACCCGGTCATCACGGTTCCTTCCGGCGCCTTGAAAGTCGACGTCGGTCAGGACGGAACCGTCTCCGTCTTGCTGCCTGGCGTCACGCAGGCCGCCCAGATCGGCCAGATCCAGATCACCCGATTCGACAATCCTTCCGGTCTTGTGGCCTTCGGCAACAATCTGTTCCTGGACAGTTTCGCGTCGGGGCCGCCGATCCAAGGGACGGCAGGTTTTTCGACCGGATTCGGCACCATCCAGCAGGGGTTTCTGGAAACCTCGAACGTGAACCTGGCGGAAGAGATGGTGAGCATGATCATCGCGCAGCGCAGCTATGAGATTAATTCGAAAGCGATTCAAGTGTCGGACGACATGTTGAGCATCGCGAACAACTTGAGGCGGTAATGAGTCATCTATACACAGCGACGTTAATCACCGCACAATCTGTCATTCCCGCGAAAGCGGGAATCCAGGAAAAACCTGGATTCCGGGTCAAGCCCGGAATGACGAAGGGGACAGGACTTATGTCGTTATGTATAAAGACAACCATGATGAGGTGCGCGGTGGCGGCTGCGGTCGGGCTCGGACTGGCGGCGATGCTGGTCGAGTCCGCGGTCGCGGCCCCCGAAGGGGAGCGTCGCTCGCCGACCCCTGTGTCCCGTGGGCATGTCCAGGACCTGGGGGTCGATCAGATCCGGCGGGCCCTCGTCCGGTCGTTGGAGGGGCTGCTCCGGGACCATCAGGGGGAACTCCATGTTCGCGTGGTGCAGCCGTCGGTGCCGCTGCGCATTCCGTCGGGTCGGGTGGATGTGCAGGTCTTGTCCGGCGGGAGCGATCTGGAACTCGGGCGCCTGCCCTTCCATGTGACGGTGTCGGTGGACGGCCGTCGCGTCCAGGGCCTGGATGTCGTGGCTGATGTGGAGGTGCTGGAGGATCTCATCACCCCGATCCGGGCTATCAACGTAGACGAAACCATCACGGCCGATGATGTGACGCATCAGCGGGTTTCACTCCCGTCCCTGACCCATGATTTTGCCAGAACAACCGACGAAGTTGTCGGCAAACGGGCCTCGCACCCGCTCCGGGCGCAGGCGCCCATTCGGGTGAGCGGGCTGGGGCATGCCTATGCGGTGCGGAAAGGCGATCATGTCACCATCGAAGCCAGGCGAGGCGGGTTGACCATCACGGCCTCCGGCGTGACGAAAGGGGTGGCGCTGATCGGGCAAACCGTCTCCGTCACGAATCAGGATTCGGGGAAAGAGGTTCGGGGGAAGGTCGTCGGTCCTGGACTGGTACGGGTGGAGTTTTAGGAACGTGAAACGTCTCTCGTGGTTCGTCGCTCGTCGTTCGTCGCTCGTCGCTCGAGGGACGTCGCTCGTCTCTCGTATCTGGTATCTCGTGGGGAAGGCTTCTTTTCTTCTTAGGACGAGATACGAACGACGAGATACGAGATACGAACCTCAGAGACGCTTCACGTTCTACGTCTTGCCGCTTGTGTTCGCCGCCTGCAGTGTGATGCCGGCGAACAAAATGACGCATACCCCCATCTCCGTTCCCCCGCTGCCTCCTCCCAAGACGGTCGGATCCCTCTGGCAGGAGGAGAACGGCCGCGCCTACCTGTACGAAGATCTGCGGGCGATGCGGGTGGGGGACATCATTACGATCAAGATCGTGGAGAACCAGAAGGGGTCGAAGACCGGGGATACGACGGCTGAGCGGAGCTCGACCGTGGAAGACAAGATCACCGGCGGGACCGCGGGACTTCCGTTCTTCTCGTTCGGAGGGGGCTTGGCGGCCAAGTTAGGCCTGAAGGCCAGTGCCGCCAACAAGTTCGGCGGCAAAGGCGCGACCGCGCGCGCGGATACGCTGACAGGGACGGTCTCCGCGGTCGTGACGGAGGTGCTCCCGAACGGGAACCTCCGCATCGAAGGTCATCGGGAAGTGACCGTCAATGCTGAGAAGCAGACGATGTATCTGACCGGGACCGTCCGTCGTGTGGATGTGGATACCAAAAACATCGTGGTGTCGACCGCGATTGCGGACGCCAAAATTGATTATGTCGGGTCGGGCGTCGTGGATGACGTGCAGCGGCCCGGATGGCTGGTTCGGATTCTCGATTGGATCTATCCGTTCTAGCCGCCAGGCGGCGTGAAGCGCACCACGTGAAGCGTCGTTGCGTCTCTTGCGTCGATTGCGTGGGCGCGTCGATTGCGTCTTTCGCGAGCGACGCAACGACTCAAGAGACACAACAACGCGATAGACGCAAGAGACGCGGGACGCGACGGACGAGAGACGAGCGACGGAGTCTTCGGCGTAAAGCAGGGGAGGTCTCCGATGAATACGAAGGAGGCGACGGTGGCGATGGTGTTGAGCGGCGTCCTGCGGCATCCGGATCTCCTACCGGAGCATGCGCTCTTGAGCGGCGCGCACGATGGAATCCTCACGGAGTGGAATCGTGACATTCAGGACGGTCCGCTCCGCGGTCCACGCATCAGCGTCTTGGATTGGATTGTCAAACGGAGAGCGGTCATTAAAGGGGAGCAGGCATGATGATGTGGGGTCTGGGCGTGATCGCGGTCTGGCTGGCCATGGTGAGTCCGGCGGACGCGTCCCGCCTCAAAGACGTGGCGTCCTTCGAAGGCGTCCGCGAAAACCAACTCATCGGCTACGGGCTGGTCGTCGGATTGGACCGCACCGGCGATCAGGTCATCGGCGGACAGTTCACAATCCAGGCCATGCTCTCGATGTTGAATAAGATGGGGATTAACCTGATCATCGATCCGATTCAGTTGCTGACCCGCAACATCGCTTCTGTGATGGTCACGGCGAAACTTCCCCCCTTCGCCAAACCGGGGATGGGAGTCGATGCCGTCGTGTCTTCAATGGCGAATGCGAAAAGTCTGCAGGGGGGAACGTTACTATTGACGCCGCTGAAGGCGCCCAACCAGCAAGTCTACGCCGTGGCGCAAGGGGCTGTCTCCATCGGGGGATTCCTCGGCGGCGCCACGGGGGGGACTGTGCAGAAGAATCACCAGGCGGCCGGAATGGTGCCGGGTGGGGCGATCGTCGAAAAGGAAGTGACGGTCGATGTCGAGAGCTGGGACAGTATCTCCATTCTGTTGCGGCACCCTGACTTTACGACGGCGCTGCGCGTGTCCGAAGCGGTCGACAAGGTCTATGGCGGAGGAACGTCTGTGCCGGTCAACGGGGGGCTGGTGAAAGCCGCGGTCCCGGCGGCCTTCCAAGGGAAGATCGTCACCTACCTTGCGGCGCTGGAAGCCCTGGATGTGACCGTCGATGTGTCCGCCAAAGTCGTGGTGAATGAGCGGACGGGGACGGTCGTACTCGGTGAGCATGTCCGGTTGTCTACGGTCGCGATCGCGCATGGCAATCTGACGATCTCGGTGAAAACCAATCTGAATGTCTC
>JACRLS010000249.1 GCA_016235225.1 Nitrospirota bacterium
CATGCCGCAGCAGACTCCGCCGGATCAGACAATCCTGGCTCGTCGCGATGGCGATCCGGGCGCACGTCCACAGTTTCCCTTCTGCCCCCCGAACGCGGAGGTGCGGCTACACCAGCATCAGGTCATCAAGAAGGAACGTCTGTCGGTGTTGATCAAAGAGGCGGTGGAACGGTTCGGAAGGAAGTAGGGCGCTTCCGGCTTGTGCGTGGGGGGCGGGATCGCCGTTGTCGCGAAGCGTCCGCTTCGCACAGCCTCACGCCAACGCCGGGGCACACAATGAGCTTCCGCCTGGCAGGCCGGGTGGGAACGGTCACGGAAGAGATCACTCCATGCCTACGACCCCGACTGGAATCCTTCGGGCACACAATACTGGGGCATAAGTTCCCCGGCATGATAGTAGGACTGACGGGTCCAACGACGGAGCACCGAAGCCCGGTCGAAGGTGAGCACGTATTCATCGCACCAGGTTCCAGGGACGGTCATCCGGTTGCCGGGCTGCTCCGTCCTCACGCGATAGACCCAGACTGAGGTCCCCTCGTCTTTAGCTGCGGTGGCGGCAGGGTCTCCCCATTGCGACCGCACCTCTTGCTGCGTCGCCCGGTCCTGGGCGGACTCGAGAAATGTCGTCTCGTTCGAGATCAGCAGGGAACATCCCGCGAGAAAGCCCACCATTGTCACGAGAAGAAGATATCTCGGGTTCATGGAATATACCCTCCCGGCTCGGTCAGAAATCAGCAACCTGATGCTATTTTACCCCTGGTGAGGTCGGAAAAAACAAGGGGGGATCAGGCCGGGACGCTCACAAAAGAAAGAAAAGTACTACTTTAGGAATAGGCCAGAAGCCATTGCCACAAAATGAAGCTCCCCGCAGCAAGCTACGGGGTATTCGGCGAAGGAGAATAAACGATGGGGATGACCTGGAGGTCTATTCGAGGAGGTCGAGCTTAATGGAGAGTTCGCGGAGCTGTTTGGGATCGACGGAGGAAGGCGCGTCGGTCATGGGACACTGGGCCTTCTGCGTTTTAGGGAAGGCGATCACATCGCGAATCGAGTCCGCCTGACCGAAGAGCATGACCAGCCGGTCTAACCCGAAGGCAATGCCGCCATGAGGCGGCGCGCCGAACTCGAGCGCTTCCAGCAAGAACCCGAACTTCGCCTTGGCCTCGTCCTTCCCGATCCCCAGGAGATCGAAGACTTTGCTTTGCACCTCTCGCCGATGAATACGGATGCTCCCGCCGCCGATTTCATTTCCGTTCAGGACCAGGTCATAGGCCTTAGCCCGGACTCGTAACGGTTCACGTTCCAAGAGCGAGAGATCTTCGTCCAGGGGAGCGGTGAAGGGATGGTGCATCGCCATGTAGCGTTTCTCACCCTCGTCGTAGTCCAGGAGCGGGAAGTCCGTGACCCACAGTGGACGCCAGGCCGACTGGTCGATCAGCTTGAGCTCCTCGCCCAACAGGAGGCGAATACGGCCCAACACGTCGTGCACGATCTTCCCGCGATCCGCCCCGAACAGAATCAGATCTCCCACCGAGGCCTCCGGCAAGGCGGCCAGCAAACCGTTGGCGTCAAGGAACTTCGCGACGACGGACTCGAGCTGTGCGGGCCCCGTCACTTTGACCCAAGCCAGACCCTTCGCCCCGAACGTCTTGGCCGTTTCCCCAAGTGCATCGATGCGGCTTCGGGCCATCGAGGCACCTTGCTTGACGATCAGGGCCTTGACGATGCCTCCCTTCGCCACGGCCTCTTTGAAGACCTTGAACTCGGTCGATCCGGCGAAGGCACTGACATCGTGCAAGGGCATCCCGAACCGGAGATCCGGCTTGTCGGACCCATAGCGTCCCATCGCTTCCGCAAAGGTCAATCGAGGGAACGCCCCGGAGAGGTCGACGCCCCCGACGGTCTTCGCCACCTGGCGCACCATCCCTTCGGCCAGATCCATGACCTGTTCGCGGTCGACGAATGAGAGCTCCATGTCGATCTGCGTAAACTCCGGCTGCCGGTCGTTCCGCAAGTCTTCATCCCTGAAGCACCGCGCGATCTGGTAGTACCGATCCGTTCCCGCCACCATGAGGATCTGCTTGAACAACTGCGGCGACTGCGGCAGGGCGTAGAACTGACCAGGATTGACGCGGCTGGGGACCAGATAATCACGGGCGCCCTCCGGCGTGCTCTTCGTGAGCATGGGCGTCTCGATTTCGAGGAAACCTTGGCCGTTCAGGACCGCGCGCACCTCCTGCATGACCCCGTGGCGGAGCCCCAACAGGCGCTGCATCTTGGGCCGGCGAAGGTCCAGATAACGATACTTGAGGCGAAGCGCCTCGGTGACCTCCATGTCGTCTTCGATCATGAACGGCGGGGTCTCGGCCTCGTTCAGAATCTCCACCTCGTGGACCATCACTTCGATGTCGCCGGTGGCGAGATGGGGATTCGCCGAGCCGTCCGGCCTCGGACTCACCCTGCCCTTGATGGCGACCACGAACTCGCTACGGAGCACGTGGGCCTGTTCATGGGCGGCTTTGTTGATTTCAGGATTGAAGACAATCTGCGTGAGGCCCTGCCGATCCCGCAGATCGATGAAGATGACGTTGCCGTGGTCGCGGCGCCGTTGCACCCAGCCGTTCAACACGACCGTCTGGCCGACTTGAGCCTTTCCGAGTTCGCCGCAACGATGCGTCCGGATCATCATAGGGCTCTCGCTCTCTTGGGCCGAGCCCACCCTGCGGGCCGTCGAGACGGCTTGCGCCGCCTGCGCATCGGTTGTCCCTCCTGCTCCGAAGTCAGCCGCTGCTCCACGAGCGCGCGCAACGCGTTGGCCTCCCGATCGGTCAGAAACCGGAACTCGCCGGGGGCGAGATCACCCAACGACAGTGGGCCCATTCTCACCCGCACGAGCTTCAAGACCGCATGGCCCACGACCTCCAACATCCGCTTCACTTGATGCTTGCGTCCTTCGCCGATCGTCACTTCCAGCCAGGAGTTGGCCTCGGCCTTCTTCACCTTCTTCACCGCGGCCGGACTCGTCATCCCATCCTCAAGCTTCACGCCCTGCTCCAGCTGCCGGATCTCGTCATCCGTCAGGACACCTTTGACCTTGATGAGATAGGTCTTCGGCACGTGGTAGCGCGGGTGCAGCAGAGCCTGGGCCAGATCGCCATGGTTCGTGAGCAGCATCAACCCTTCGCTGTCGAAATCCAGCCGACCGACCGGAAATACGCGCACACTGACGCCATGCAGCAGGTTCTTCACCGTCGGCCGTCCGCCCGGATCATCCAGCGTCGACATGACATGCTTCGGTTTGTTCAGCAACACATAGACATACGGTTGCGCCGATGTGAGGTGCTTCCCGTCCACCTTCACGTGGTCACGCCCGGGGTCCACTTTCGTGCCTAACTCCGTGATCACCCGGCCATTGACCATGACGCGTCCCTCGGCGATCATCGCCTCGGCCTTCCGGCGCGAAGCCAGTCCCGTTCCGGCAATCAGTTTTTGCAATCGGACTTCCATTCAATTCTCCGTGAAGCGTATCTCGTCGTTCGTCGCTCGCGAGACAATCTCTCCCGCGCTTCACGCTTCACGAACGACGCTTCACTATATTCCTCTATTCCCACTCGATCGTGCTCGGCGGTTTTGAGCTGATATCGTACACGACCCGGTTCACGCCGCGCACCTCATTGATGATCCGATTCGAGATCTTGCCGAGCAGTTCAGGCGGAATCCTCGCCCAGTCCGCAGTCATTCCATCGAGGCTGGTGACGGCCCGGATTGCGATCACATGCTCGTAGGTCCGCTGATCGCCCATCACGCCGACCGTCCGGACGGGCAACAGCACAGCAAAAGCCTGCCAGATGTCCCGATAGAGGCCCGCCGCGCGAATTTCCTGATCGACGATCGATTCCGCTCTCCGCAGGATCGCCAACCGCTCCTTGGTCACGGCGCCAAGGACGCGGATCGCCAGCCCGGGCCCTGGGAACGGCTGCCGCCAAATGATCTCATCGGGCAGGCCCAACTCTTTCCCGAGCACGCGCACCTCGTCCTTGAAGAGCTCGCGAAGCGGCTCGATCAGGCGCAGCTTCATCTTCGTCGGCAGTCCCCCCACATTATGATGCGTCTTGATGGTGGCGGAAGGGCCCTTGAAGCTCACGCTCTCAATGACGTCGGGGTACAGGGTTCCTTGCACCAGGAACCGGATCAGGCCGAGTTTCTTGGATTCCGCTTCAAAGTTTTGGATGAAGAGGCGTCCGATGATCTTGCGCTTCCGTTCGGGATCGCTGACCGATTTC
>JACRLS010000231.1 GCA_016235225.1 Nitrospirota bacterium
GCCGCGCCACCCGCGAATTCCTCGAATACCACTACCAGTCTTATTGTCGGATTGCAGCTACGGGAGTGTGATCGCCCGCGCCAGTGTGACAAATTCATCTGGTGACAGCGTTTCGGCGCGACGGGAGCCTTCGATGCCGGCATCAGCGAGCCCCCGGGTGATCGCATCGGGATCGAGGCCGGCGTCCCGGAGCGAGTTGGTCAGAGTTTTCCGTCGATGGGCAAAGGCCGCACGGACGATTCGGAGAAAGTGGGCATCGTCGGCTGGTTCAATGAGGCTGTCCTTCCGAACCTCGAGTTTCACCACCGCCGATCCGACCTCAGGAGGTGGATGAAAGCAGCCCGGCGACACGGTAAATGCCAGGCTGGGCACAGTCCACCGCTGCATACTCACCGAGAGCGACCCGTAGGTCTTGCCGCCCGGCTTGGCCACCAGCCGACGGGCCACTTCGGTTTGCAGCATCAGGATCAGGCGATCGAACCGGTGTCGGGACTCCAGGAGTCGGAACAGGATGGGGGTGGAGATATTATACGGCAGGTTGGCCACAACCACGGTGCCCGCCGATAGACTCTCGAACGGGAACTCCAGCGCGTCGCCGATCCGCAGATCGAGATTGTGGACATTCGAGAACGTGCGCGACAGATACTCCCCCAGGTTCGCGTCGACCTCGACCGCCACGACGGTCTTGACGGCTCGACAGAGTGCGCCGGTCAGCGCCCCGCGGCCCGGGCCGATCTCCAGGACGGTCTCGTCCGGCCGGAGGTCAGCCAGCGCGATGATCTTCCTGATGATGTTCGGATCGGTGAGAAAATGCTGGCCGAGAGACTTGCGCGGACGGGGCAGGGAAGAAGTCACTGGTCAATGGTCACAGGTCATTGGTGAGAGAAGGAATGCGGACGGTTCCCGCAAGTCCGATTTGGTGATTTCGTGATCTGGGAAATGCCGACGAAGACTGAGTTCCAAACCTGGCCAGATCACCAATCATACCTTCCATGTGATGCGTCAACCGGGTTTCTTCAGCCGCGACACGATCGCCAACAGGTGTGTGCGATAGACCTCGACTTCGTCGCTCAACTCTTCGAGGTAATCCGGTGTAAAGGACGGGCCGGGTTTCTTGGCGGCAAACAGCTTGGCTTCCTCCGGGCCGAGCACCTGGGCCAGTATCGGCTCGGTCTGGGCTTTCCATCTTCGCACACGGTCGGTTCCGAGCGCCGAATTGAGGGTCTCCGCCGCCTCCGCATAAATGGCATCGAGTTGCGTGAGCTGTTTCTCAATGACGGCAATGGCAGGATGGGGTGGATTCATGCGGGAATTCTCCTTCGCGCAGCGGCTCTGGTGGATGATCGCGACCGTGTTGCTCGCTCGACTGCCAACCTCGCAGCCAGCGTGATCGCCTCCAGCAGACTCCCCGGATCGGCGATGCCTCTCCCGGCGATGTCGAACGCGGTACCGTGATCAACGGAAGTCCGGATGATGGGAATCCCGACCGTCAGGTTCACGCAGGTCCCGAAGGCCACGAGCTTCAAAGGAATCAACCCCTGATCGTGGTACATGGCCACCACGCCATCGTAGGCGCCCTTGGCCGCCTTGCCGAAGAGCGTATCCGCCGGGAGCGGATTGCTCGCCTGAATGCCCGATCGGCGGGCTGCTTCTGCCGCCGGCAGGATGGTCGTCTGCTCCTCGTCGCCGAAGAGGCCGGCTTCGCCGGCATGGGGATTCAACGCCGCCACGCCGATGCGCGGTTTGGCGATGCCGAAGAACTCACGCAGCGCGCGATGGGCCAACCGAATGGCCCGTTCAATCCGCTCGACGGTGAGACGGGCCGGGAGATCCTTGATCGCCACATGCGTCGTCACGAACATGATTTTGAGCGGGCCGCCCAGAATCATCATGCCCACTTCCGGACTCTTCGTCAGCTCGGCCAGCAGCTCGGTGTGCCCCGGGTAGGCATAGCCTGCGAGATTCATCGCTTCTTTATTGATGGGCGCCGTGACCATGGCGCCGATGCACCGGGCTTCCGCCAACTCAACGGCCTTCTTGATGAACGCGACGGAGGCCGCCCCGGTGGCTTCTCCCACCGTGCCGATCTTGAAGGATGGAAGCGGGCGGTCCAGCGGGTCCAGCACCGGAATGACGCTCGGTCGCCATGAGATCGACTCATGGTCCGTGACCTCCGTGACCGTCAGCGGCAGCTTGAGCGCGCGTACCGCCCGTTCCATCACCGGCTTCGAACCGATGACAAGCGGCCGACACTGCCGATGGACGGCGCGCATGGCGCAGGCCTTGGCGATGACCTCCGGACCGATTCCGGCCGGATCTCCCATCGTAATCCCGAGAATCGGCCGAGGGTCTTGCGCGGTCCTTCTTCGATTACGAACTCCAGGCATAGATGGTGAATCCAATATACAAGATCGCGCCACTGGCCAGCAGCCAGGGCCGCCAGTGCCCACCCCTCAGGAGCTGGGCGAAACAGAAGAATCCTGCGATCATCGCGAGCCCCATCGTCACGAGCGCGGACGGACCGAGGGTCCAACTGGTGCCGATGAGCCCGATGGTGACCGGAAAGGTGCCTTGGAACACCATCGCCCCCGTGACGTTTCCCACCGCGAGTGTATCCTTCTTCTGATACAGCCAGAGAAAACTATTGGACATTTCTGGCAGTTCCGTGGCGAGCGGAGCAATCAGCAGACTCCCCTTCTTGCTCAGCCCCGAACTTGATCTTCATATAGTACAGATACATCAGGATCAAGACGACGCCGGCCCCATAGTGGACAGCCTGTGAGGGGATAAACGCGCAGGCGACGGCGATGGCGTATCCCACGAGAAAAAATCCGAGATCGGTCCGGACCTCTGTGTAGTTGAGTTTGAACGAGGCCGACCGCTTGCCCATCCGCTCATACAGAGGAAGCAGCCCGTCCAGGATCGGCACCACCAGCGTGCTGAGCATGAAGGGCGCTCCGAGAATGGCCCCCAAGCCGACCTCGGCCCGCTCCTGCCCCTTGCCGAAAAAAATGGCGATGATGGGAATGGAGGTTTCCGGCAGCGTCGTCCCCACCGCCGCGAAGATGCTGCCGACCGCGCCTTCCGAGACATGCAAGCGCTTACCCAACCATTCGATGCCGTTCGTGAAGAGCGCGCAGCCGCCTAAGGTAATGACCACAGAGGCCACGAACAGCACCGCATACATGGCGACGCTCATCGGGCGCGCCTTGCGAAGGCAAAAGGCGAAAGGTAAGAGGCAACACTGTGGGTCGGTCTCATCACTTTTCTACTTTATCCGTAACTACTCAGGTGTTCAGGCTGAAGGCTATAAATTATCTCGCATCAAAACCTTCAGTCTAAAAGCCTTCAGCCTATCTACCTGAGC
>JACRLS010000234.1 GCA_016235225.1 Nitrospirota bacterium
ACCGCAACAGAGACCCATCTTCTCCTTTCACTATGAACGATGAGGGCTGAGGGCTGAACGAGGATCCGATCGGCGCCCTTCACGACTTCATCATTCAGCGTTCACACTTCAGCGTTGTCTTCCGGCTCCCGCACGTGGAACTTGTTCATGGCCGCGTTGGGCCCTTCCATCAGCAGGCATTCCAGAGCCTCGATCGCCCTGTCGCAGAGCGCCGCGACCGTCTCCCGTTCTTCAGCGAGGAACTCCGCCAGCACATAGTCCGCAGCGTCCACACCCGCCGGCGGCCGCCCCACGCCGAGCTTCACGCGGAGAAACTCATCAGTTCCGAGTTCCGCCATGATCGACCGAAGGCCGTTATGGCCGCCGGCCCCGCCTTTCATCTTGATCCGAAGCCGACCCAGCCCGAGATCAAGGTCGTCGTGGACCACGACGAGATCCGAACACGTGAGGGAATGCTGCTGCAGCAGGGAGGTAACGACCGGACCCGATTCGTTCATCCAGGACAGGGGAACCGCCAGCACGACTGCCGTTGATCCGAGGTGGCCGATTCCGGCACGGGCCTCTCCGGTCCGACGGAGGGTCACGGACCAACGAGCCGCCGCCGCTTCGACGACCTGCGCGCCGATGTTGTGGCGCGTATCCGCGTACCGCGCACCCGGATTGCCCAATCCGACGATCAGACGCAACGCTACTTCTTCTTCTCCTCTTTCGCCTCCTTCTTCTCACCACCCTTGGCGGCCGCGGCCTCCGGCTTCGCTCCAGCCTTGGCTTCGACAGCCGGGGCTGCCTTCTCGCCGGCCGCCGGCGCCGCCGCACCTTCTTCGCCCTCCACCACCTTGCCCTTGGCGATGACTTCCGGTTCCTTGCCTTCCTCGACGACGGCTTGACTCGTCAGCAGGGCCTCCAGCTTCGCGTCGGACATCGGCGCGGCCACACTCAGCACGGGCTGATCCGGCCCGTCCAGGATGCGGACGCCTGGAGGAGCCGTCAGGTCCTTGACGTGAAGACCTTGCCCGATGATCAGCGGAGAGGCGTCGACTTCGAAGCGGTCAGGAATCGCACTCGGCAGACACTCGACGTGCACCTCACGCAGCACATGGTGCAGCACCCCGCCCTCCTTCACGCCGGCCGGCATCCCGCCGATCACGACGGTCGGCACTTTCAGACGAATCGGCTTGTCCATCGACACTTCAAAAAGGTCGGCGTGCAGCAGTTGACCGGTGACCGGGTCCGCTTGATAATCACGGAGCATCGCCGTTCGGGTTTTCTTCTTGGCGCCGTCCACGGTCAAGGTAATCAATGCCGTGCTCCCCACATGCGACTTGATGATCTCCGTGACGGCATCAGGGTCGAGCGACATCAACACACATTCGCCCTGCCCGTAGAGGACCGCCGGTACCCGTCCCTTCTGCCTGAGCTTCCGGGCCACGCCTTTTCCCGATGCTTCCCTGATCATCGCATCCATTTCAAACTTCATGATACGTCTCCTTTGATGTCCTTCATGTGCGTCCGACGGCCAGACACGTCCATTCAGAGAGCCGGGGTGGCTTCACTCGCCCGGTTGAAGCTGGCCTGACCTTCGTGTCCTGGTGAGGATGACCGGACGGCAGGCGAACGTGCGCTTACGCAAACAACGAGCTGACCGACTCCTCGTCGTGAATTCGTGAAATCGCTTCACCCAGCAGCGGGGCGACCGACAGGACCCGCAGCTTGGGACATTGGGTTTCCTTCCCATTGAGGGGGATCGTATTGGTCACCACGACCTCCCGCAGACAGGACTTCTGCAGCCGCTCCAGCGCCGGGCCCGAGAGCACCGGGTGGGTGCAGGCCGCCCACACGGACCGCGCGCCCTTATCGGCACAGGCCTGCGCGCCCTGGACAATCGTCCCAGCCGTATCGATCATATCGTCCAGTAACAGCGCGTTGCGTCCTTCCACGTCACCGATAATGTTCATGACCTGCGCCTGATTCGGCCCCTCCCGCCGCTTGTCGATGATCGCGAGGCTGGCCTGCAGACGCTTGGCGAAGGCCCGCGCCCGTTCCACGCCGCCGGCATCCGGCGAGACGACGACGGGGTCGGCGCCCGCCATGTCATGGATGTACTCCAACAACACCGGCGTCGCATAGAGGTGATCCACTGGAATGTTGAAAAAACCCTGAATCTGCCCGGCATGGAGATCCATGGTCAGCACACGGCTCGCGCCTGCCGTCGTAATCAGGTCCGCCATCAATTTGGCTGTGATCGGCACCCGGGGCTGATCTTTTCGGTCCTGCCGGGCATAGCCGAAGTACGGGATCACCGCGGTGATCCGGGTGGCCGAGGAGCGCTTGAGCGCATCCGCCATGATCAACAGTTCCATGATCGTCGTATTGATCGGGGCGCAAAAGGACTGAATCAGAAACACGTCCGCGCCGCGAACGTTCTCTTCGATCCGAACGCGGATTTCCCCGTCGCTGAAACTGGAGACCGTGGCCTCCCCCAGTCGAATACCGAGGTGGTCACAAATCTCCCGGGCCAGCGCAGGATTGGAATTCCCGGCAAAGACCTTCAATTCACGATGCATAGGTGCCTCTCCGGTGATCGGACGGTAGGACTCCGGTCCGCAGCCAGGTCGGAAAGAGAAGGATAATCTAACGAAACTACCCGGAAACTGTCAACCAAGGAGCCTGTTGCGCAAACCCTCTTCGTCGCGAGGCGAAGGAGGCGCGGCCAGATGCAAGGCCGCAGGTCCGAAAAAGCCGGAGGTGTATTCGCTGGAATCGGGACCCATTGCTCCGGGATTGCAATGGGTGCCCCGGATTTTTTCGGGCCGAGAATGACGCAGATGGCCGTAGATCGTTCGCCGCAGTAGAAGAGGGTTTGTGCGACAGGCTCCAAGATGAGCCTTCCACCCTCCGGCCGGACCGGCTGAACGAGATATTACTGCGCGGGAACGGTAAAGACCGCCCGCCCGGGTTGCTGCTCAAGCCGTGCGCTCGCCCGGAGAGCCCTTGATTCGTCCTGGAAGACTCCGAAGACGGTGGCCCCGCTGCCCGACAGGAGCGCCGCCTCTGCGCCGGCCTGGCGTAACTCGGCCTTCAAGTCGGCCAGCACAGGATGAGACGCAGCCAGGGCCGGCTCGAAATCATTCTCCATGAGCGGCAACACCTCGTCCCAACTGATTGACCCGTTCCGGCTCACCTGTTCGTGTTCCGCCGACAGGGGCTTGATGCTCGTCCGCTGTTCCGCGAGGCGTCGATAGGCCCACCCGGTATTGATAGCCACACCCGGATTGACCAGCACAATCCAGCGGGAGCCCTTGACCGTCACCGGGACAATGGCCTCGCCTTTTCCACTGATGACGGCGCTCGGGGCGTAGAGGAAGAACGGCACATCGCTCCCACAGCCGGCGGCGATGTCAGCCAGCCTCGAGGGGGGCCAATTGAGCTCCAGCAGCCTGTTCAACGCCATGAGGGTCGCCGCAGCGTCACTGCTTCCACCTCCGAGGCCGCCCCCCATCGGGATGGTCTTCTGGAGATCGATCTCCACGCCACGGGAACGGACCGCCGCAGCCAGGAACTGTGTCGCGGCCTCCACCACCAGATTGCGGCCGTCCGTCGGCAGGTCCGGAATGTTGCACTGGAGACGGATGTCCTGATGGCGATCGGTCAGTCTGAGGGTTAGCGTATCCGTCAGCCCCACGGTGTGCATGAGCGACCAGATGTTGTGGTAGCCGTCGGCACGTCGATCCAACACGCGGAGGATGAGATTGACCTTGGCGGGAGCCTGGACTCGGATTGTCGACGGTTTCTCAGCCATTGATAGCATTAAATCAGAACGACGGGGGAATGGCGAGGGGAGAGTCGCGGCCGGGGGAAGAAGAGCGATCAGCTCACAGTTCCCGGCTCGCAGTGGTCAGTGAACAGTGTGCAGTAAACAGTTCTCGGCTGTGCCTTGGACCTCGAAACTTTTCGACTTCCGACTTTTCCTTTTTCACTTGTTCCTTGTGCTTTGCTTCAGTCTCTCCCGCCCTTGATCGCATACTTCTCGAGCCGATACCGGAAGGAGCGGGTATTCAGGTGAAGCAATCTGGCTGCTTTCTTTTTCACCCACTTGGCCCGTTCCAGGGCCTTCAGAAGCAGATCCTTCTCAATCCCGCTGATGAGCGCTTCCAAGTCCAATCCGTCCGGCGGCAGGTCGGACGGGGCCACCGGCGTGATCGGGGCCGAGGCGGAGCTGGGACGATTCAACCATCCGCCGAGTTCCTCTCCACCGATGGCCGTCCCATTCGTGAACGCGACAGCCCGCTCGATCAGGTTCTCCAACTCGCGCACGTTCCCCCGCCACTCATGCTCAATCAGGAGCCGCAAGGCTTCTTGCGTCAGAGTCGGCGTGGGCTTGCCGTTCGCCTTAGCAAACTTCTCCAGAAAATGCTGGGCCAGCAACGGAATGTCCCCCGAGCGCATCCGCAGCGGCGGAAGATGGATGGGAATCACGTCCAGGCGGTAGAAGAGATCTTCACGGAAGGACCCATCCGCCACCGCCTTTTCCAACTCCTTGTTCGTCGCGGCGACGATCCGGACGTCGACTTTCACGTCACGGGTGCCGCCGACCCGCCGGAACTCGCGCTCTTGAATGACCCGCAGCAGCTTCACCTGCATCGCCGGCGTGGTGTCGGCGATTTCATCGAGGAAGATCGTGCCGCCGCTGGCCACCTCGAACAACCCGGCTTTATTGCACACCGCGCCCGTAAACGATCCCTTCATGTGGCCGAAGAGCTCACTCTCCAGCAGGGTTTCCGGCAGCGCGCTGCAATTGACCGCCACAAAGGGGAACTGGCTGCGGCAGCTGTGGTAGTGGATGGCTCGCGCCACGAGTTCCTTGCCGGTTCCACTTTCTCCGCAGATCAGGACGTTGCTTCGGGAGTCCGCCACCTTCTTGATCATTTCAAAGACGCGCTGCATCGACTCGCTGTGCCCGATCAGCTGGGAAAACGTGGCCTGCCCCGCCAACTCCCGCTTGAGCAGGGTATTTTCGCTCGACAACCGGCGCTGCTCGAGAGCATTGCGGATGATCAGCTGCACCTCATCGATCTGAAACGGCTTGGTGACGTAGTCGAACGCCCCGCGCTTCATGGCCTCCACGGCAGACTCCGGCGAGGCATAGGCGGTCATCATCAGCACGACGGTGCCGGGGGACGCGTCCTTCACGGCCTTCAGGACGTCCAGCCCGTCGATCTTGGGCATCTTGAGGTCGGTGATGACCAGATCGAAAATATCCTTCTGAATTTGGCCGATCGCATCCTCGCCGTCCGCGGCCTCCGTGACCGCATATCCCGCCCGCTTCAACATGATGGCGAGGACATCCCGCATGCTTTTTTCGTCGTCAACGATCAGAATCTTTTCCATGGCTCCCTACCTTCATGCCAGAGGCGTGGTCCCGCGTCCGCCGACACCGGGAGGCACACCACGAAACAGGACCCCTTCCCCTCTTCGCTCTCCACTCGGATCCATCCGCCGTGCAGATCGACAATGCGATGGACGGCCGCCAGGCCGAGACCGGACCCCGTCCGCTTCGTCGTAAAAAACGGCAGAAAAATCTTGTCGAGGTCCTGTTTGCGGATGCCCTCGCCCGTATCGCGAAACTCGATCTCCACGACCTGGCCGCTTTTCTTGCCTGACCCCACCGTGCGCGTGCCCGTCGTAATCCGCAATTCTCCGCCGGTCGGCATGGCGTCAAAGGCGTTGACCGCCAAATTCCACGCCACTTGTTTCAGCTGATCCGGATCCACCTCGGCCATCGTCTTCTGCTGAGCCGGTTTGGCAGTCAACGTGATCCCCTGCCGGTTCGTGACCTCGTGACGGATGAGGTCCAGCGTCTCGGCCAGCAGGGCATTGATGTCGCAATCTTTGAGATGGAGCGCCGGCGGTCGCGCATAGAGCAGAAATTCCGTGACGATGGCATCCAGTCGCTTAGCTTCCCGCGTCGCGATGTCCATCAGCCGGGCGTTCGTTTCCTCCAGGGTCAGGTCCTTGCGCAGCATTTGCATGGCGCCGGCCAGCGCCGCCAGTGGATTCCGGATCTCGTGAGCCATGCCGGCCGACATTTCACCCAACGACGCCAGCCACTCCCGGCGACGCATCTCCTCTTCCATGTCGCGAATCTGCGTCAGGTCTTTGAAGATGCCGACCAGCCCCGTCCGCAGACCATTTTCCGTCAGCGCCGCGAGCGTCATCCCCACCACAAGCCGGCTGCCGTCCGCACGACGACCCTCCGCCTCAAACCGGTGCGGAAGCGGCACCGTACTCGGATCGGCGCCGATGACCCGCCCATCCGGCCACTGGAACACCTCCCACCAGGGGCGCGAGCGCGCCGCCTCCATGCTGACGCCGGTGGCCTCCTGGGCAGCCCGATTGAAAGCCGTGATACGCCCCTCGGCATCGGTCGTGAAGAGCCCGCTGCTCACGCTCTGCACGATGTTCTCGTGAAAGGCCTGCAGACGACTGAGCCCTTCTTCCGTCTTGATCAACGACTGGCCGGCGCGCTTGAGTTGCTCCGCCACGGTCCCGCCCATGAAACCCACGACGAAGAGCGCCAGGCCATGAACCCCAAAGGCGTGCAGCGTGTCCGATTCCGTGAGCCCGCTGGGCGGCACCCAGGTCATGACGCTCACCGGGCCGTAGAGTTGCGCCACGGTCACCCCGCCGAGCAACAAGACCGTCGTAACGGCCGTGCTGACCCCGCCCGTTCGACGCAGCAGCAAACTCGCGAAACTCACCGACACGATATACAGCAGCGAGAACGGGCTGGCGATCCCTCCGGTGCGCGCCACCAGCACGGTCTCCATCAGCACATCGGCGCCGATCTGAAAAGACGCCAATCTCACCTGACGGTTCGGCGTCGCCATCCGCCGCATCAACAGCAGATACGCCACGGTCAGCGCGTAGGTGAGCCCCCCCAGGACGAGAAAGATCGGGTGCGGGGTCCCCCGACCGCCTTGCAGGACCATCGTCACGCCCAGGAGCAGCGTGACCATGGCGGCTCTCACCCCGATCAACCAATAGAGCGTATGCGTCACGGACTCTTCTCAATTGATGACCGAGGCCAATTTGAAGATCGGCAGATACATCGCAATGACGATGAACCCGATGATGGTGCCGAGAAACACCATCATGACCGGCTCCAGCAACGAGGTCAGCGCGGCCACCGCCACATCCACCTCGTCGTCGTAGAAGTCGGCGATCTTGCCGAGCATCGCATCCAGCGCGCCGGTGGTCTCTCCCACGGAAATCATGTGCGTGACCATGGGCGGAAACACCTGGCTTTTTTCGAGCGGCGCCGCCACAGTTTTCCCCTCGCTGATACTCTGGCGCGCGTCGAGAATGGCCAGCTCGACAATCTTATTACCCGCCGTGCGGGATGTGATCGCCAGCCCGTCAAGAATCGGCACCCCGCTGGAGATCAACGTGCCGAGCGTGCGCGTGAACTTGGCGACCGAAGCTTTCCGGAGCAGATCGCCGAAGACCGGCGTTTTCAACATGGTCTTGTCGAGCACCAGTCGTCCCTTCTCAGTAGCATAATAGCGTTTGAGGGCATAGACCGCGCCGAGGGCCGCGATCACCATGTAGACGATGTTGGCTTGCATGAAGTTACTGAGATCGATGACCAATTGGGTGGGGCCCGGCAACCCGGCCTTCCCGCCGGACATCTCGGCAAACATGCGCGCAAACACCGGGATGACCCAGATCATCAGCACCGTGATG
This sequence comes from Nitrospirota bacterium, assembly GCA_016235225.1. GTDB lineage: Bacteria > Nitrospirota > Nitrospiria > Nitrospirales > Nitrospiraceae > RSF151. The sequence goes on from JACRLS010000234.1 coordinate 7,744, forward strand.
ACGATGACGGCCACGGAGATGATCGCCGCGGGGTAGATCATGGCTCCCTTGATCTGATTCTTGAGCTTCATGGCCTTTTCGATGTGCTTGGCCAGGCGGGTGAGAATCGCGTCGAGCTGGCCGCTTGCCTCGCCGGCCTGCACCAGGTTGACATAGAGTTCATCGAACACCTTGGGGTGTTTGCGCAGACCCTCGGCCAATGTCGTGCCGGCCTCGACCTCGAAGCGCACCTCACCGACCGTCTTCCCGAAGTGCTTGTTCTCGGACTGGGTCGAGAGGATTTCGAGGCATTGGATCAGCGGGAGCCCGGCGTTGATCATGGTGCCGAACTGCCGCGTGAACACCACGATGTCCTTGTCCTTGACGCCGCTCCCCAGCGCGATGTCCCACCAGGCCGGTCCCCCCTCTTTTTGTTTAAGGCTCGTGATGGTCAACCGTTGCTTCTTGAGCTGATCCATCGCTTCGTCACGGCTCCTGGCGGCGAGTTCTCCCTTTTTCACGACCCCTTGCCCGGTTCGGGCCACGTAGACGTAGGTAGTCATTCGGTTCTCTCCGAGCCTCCCACCATGAAAAATACAGGCGCTGCTGCGCGTCGAGGGTCAGTCCTTTTTCAGTCGAACGCCGCCGGAAGCCAAAATCTGGCTCCAGGAAAAACTTGCTTTGTTGTTCAAGGGGTTACAACTGGGGTGACAAAAAAAGTCTAGAAGACAGTCGGAGGGTTGTCAAATTTATTCCACTTCTTCGGAAGCTGTGATTTCAGGCGGAGTTAGGGAGACAAAAATTGTTCGGGGATCAGCTTTCCGAGAGCGAGGTCTGAGTCACGCCGCGATAGAGATACTGCAAGCCCGAGAACAGGGTCAGGCCGGCCATCGGATAGAGGAACAACTCCAACGATCGCAGGTCCGACTGCGAGGCGGAGAAGAGCAGGAGCAGGATCACATAGGCGAGCTGGAGCACCGTGGTGGCCTTGCCCCAGACTGTCGGGGTGATGTCGAGCCGCAGATCGGTCAGTTTCGCCAGCAACGTCCCCACGAGGAGGATCAGATCGCGACTCACCACCAGGATGGCCACCCACAACGGGACCAAGTGGATCATCGCCAGGGTGGCGAAACTGGCGGTCAAGAGAAGCTTGTCGGCCAGGGGGTCGAGATAAGCTCCCAGCTTCGTGCGTTGATTGGCCATCCGGGCGATGGTACCGTCCAGGGCGTCCGTGATGCCGGCCAGGATGATCACCCCCAAGGCATAGTCATGCTGCTCATGGAGCAGCAATCCGATGAACACCGGAATGAGCAGGATGCGCAAGATTGTGAGACTATTGGGGAGATTCATACGGCGGGGTGGCCATTATAGGCGAGGGATCGGAGACCTTGTCAACTTCCAGGCTCCCCCCGTATAATCCCCGCCCGACATCCGCACGCAACCCCGGCGTCCTGTACGAGCAGCCCATGAGTTCATTGCCACTCTCCCTGAAGAAAGACGGTCTCGTCGAACGGCATCAGATCGAGGGCACCGATCCCAGCGATCGGTCCTTCAACCGCGCGATCCTCGTGAACCGAACGGCGCAAGGCTATGCCGGTCGCGTCATGTATGAGTCGCTGACGGTGGAGGGACAGGCAGCCCCGACGGTGGGCGCGGCCGTGGCCGGCGTCGTGGTCAAACTCAGGGAGTTCGGCTTCCGGCAGATGCGGACCCGGCTCAACTTCAAGGGGAAACGGTACCTCGCCGAGAAAGAAACCTGGATCGATTACGCCGACTGATTCAAAGCATCTCTGTTTTTCACTTGTTTTCTCTACCGCCGCACAATCTTATTTCCCTGAGGAGTGAGGAGATAGGATAGCCGGGGCTGTCCTGCTCAACGGCTCCGGTTCGGCCGAACCAAATGCTTGGCTGCGGAACTCGTTCCGTTGTCAGCCTTCGACTCAACGGAACTTCAAACAATCCTCGCCATCTGCTAGCGCAGACCGCACCTGCTCAGCGAGTGCGGACCCCGAACCTACGCCATTCGCGACACACCCCAGCTATCCTACCTTGAGGCTCTGAGAAAAGGCTGTCGGCGCCTTATTTCTTTTCACGACCTGACCCAATACTGTTCGTTTAGTGTAATTTCATGTATAGTCCCGCCATTATCCTCAGAGGAGCGGACATGGCGCGAACTAAAGCGGTGTTGGGAGCCGGGGCGCGGCTCAGTGATTACCTGAGCGCCAGCTTGCTGGCGCGTGTCTATCCGGCTGAACTCATCGAGCAGATATTGGACGAATACGGCGTCAACAGCCAGCGCATCCGCAGCCTGCCTGCTGCGGTCATGGCGTATTACTGCATGGCGCTGAGCCTGTATCCGGAAGCCGCCTATGCGGAAGTCTACTCCGTCATCGCCCACGGGCTGGCCTGGACACGCAGCGGAGTGGCAGCGCCTGCCGTCGCCAAATCCTCGATCAGCGCGGCACGGGGAAAACTGGGGTCCGCACCGCTCAAAGAATTGCATCGACGCGCCTGCCTCCCATTGGCCGACCCCAAGCGGCATCCCCATGCCTTCTACGCCGGACTACGCCTGGTCGCCATTGATGGCAGCAACTTCGAGGTGGCCGATGAACCCGATACCGCCACCGCCTTTGGCTACCCCGGCAGCAGAACCGGCCACGCCGCCTACCCGCAAGCCCAGTGCGCCGTGCTCGTGGAGTGCGCCAGCCATGCCATTCTTGGCGCCAATCTGGGCGCATACCGCAAGGCCGAGTGGGCCCTCTGCGAACCATTGCTGTCGCATGTGAACGCCGACATGCTGCTGCTCGCCGATCGGGGCTTCAACGGGTATCACCACTGGCGGGCGGCCCGCGCAACCGGGGCGCAATTATTATGGCGTTGCGCCGCCAACCGGCAGTGGCCCGTGGTCCGATTGTTGCCGGACGGGTCCTATGTGTCCGCCATGTACCCAGACCCGAAGTCGCGCCGCTCTCGCGAGGGCGAACTGGCCCTGCGGGTAATCGAATACAGTCTGCCGGGCAAGACGGGGGAGCCAGTGCGGTACCGGCTCGTGACTACGCTGCTGGATCACCAGCGGGCACCTGCGACAGAGTTGGCGTCCCTCTACCACGAGCGCTGGGAAATCGAGGGGCTGTTCGATGAGCTAAAAACGCACCTGCACCAGAGCCGCCGCGTGTAGCGCAGCAAGACAGCTGAGGGTGTGCGCCAAGAGTTCTATGGGTGGGTGCTGGCACACTACGCGATCTGCTGGCTGATGCATCGTGCTGCCGATACGCACGGGGTGACGCAGCGAAGTTTGTCCTTTACCGGGAATGTTCGGCTTGTGCGCCGCACCCAGCCCCTTTCCGGGGCCTTTCCCCCCAGAGCGGTCGCGGGTGCGAAACCGATGGTTCGCTGATGTGCTCCGTGAGGTCGCCACGTTACGTTGCGCGAGTAGCCGCAACCAGTCGCGGCCTCGCATGGTGAAACGCCGCCACTCGCCGTACCCCCGCTATGCGCGTCCCCGACCCCCCAGCCAGGCAATACATTACGTACCAGCTTTGCTGGCGCCCATGCCGTTAACGGTGCAGCAACCATTTGCGATTTTACGCTAAACGAACAGTATTGCGACTTGACCGGGTGCACGCCAGATTTTTGAGATGAGTTCATCCGTCCACCGCCGTAACGGCGGACCGGCGTTCCCAGAAGTCCTCGAAGCGGCCGCTGAGTTTGGCGCAGCGCAGGGCGATGATGGCGTTGGCGCCTCGCACGGTCCAGT